>WRNB01000024.1 GCA_009776805.1 Candidatus Bathycorpusculum grumuli
GAAAGGTTAAATAGTGTTGGTTTTGTTGTGTTGTGTTGTTGGTTTCAGATATATAATGGGTTGCCATAAGGTATCAATGGCAGATTTTCATGAGAGTAACCATACATCAAACTTAATTATACACCTTTAGAAATTGAAAGATTATCAAATTTTCCAAAAACTATAAACGGCAACTGTAACATTTTTATTTTTTAGGCGAAAACATTTGGATTTGAGAAGCTTCATTGAATCCCTTGAAAAAAGTGGCGAGCTAATAAAAATTGTAAAACCTGTTTCCGTAAAGTATGAAATGGCAGGCATAATTAATGCATTAAACGAGAAACCGGTTTTTTTTGAAAACACTAAAGAATCTACGTTTCCAGTTGTTGCCGGCTTAGTTTCTTCTAAAAAATTAATTTGCCGCTCTCTTGACATAACTATAGAGCAATTACTACCAAAACTTTCCTTAGCTATTGAAAAACCGGTTAAACCAGAACTGATACAAAAAGCTAACTGTCAAGAAGTCATCCATACAAATGCAGATGTTGATTTAACCAAGTTACCAATTATGCATTATACAAACAAGGATGGAGGAAAATATATTGCCTCAGCAGTTTCTATCATTAAAGACCCAAAAACTGGTTATCGAAACATGTGTTTTCATCGCCTTATGTTTAAAGATAGGAATCATTTTGTTGCGCGTATAGTTGAGAATCGTGGAACAGATAGTGCGTTAAAAAATGCAGGTGGAGAACTAGATATCGCTATATGTGTTGGTAATTCAACTGCGGTTCTTCTTGCTGCTGCAACTTCACTTCCATCAGGTATTGATGAATTAGGTATGGCTAATGCTCTTGAAAAAACAGATCTTGTTAAATGTAAAACGGTAAATCTTGAAGTTCCAGCAGAATCAGAATTTGTTTTTGAAGGCAAAATCACTAAAGAACAAGCTACTGAAGGACCATTTTTAGATTTAACCGGTGTTGTTGACAGGGTACGACAGCAACCAGTAATTGAGATTACGTGTGTAACTCATCGTAAAAACCCAATTTATCAAACTATTTTAGCAGGTAAAAATGAACATAAATTTTTGATGGGTATGCCTAAAGAACCTACTATTTACAGTGAAGTAAACAAAGTGTGTCAATGTAAAGATGTCTACATTACCCCTGGAGGTTGTAGTTGGTTACATGCAGTGGTACAGATTCATAAAACTCAGGCTGATGATGGTAGAAAAGCTATTTTTGCTGCTTTTGAGGGTCATAAATCTTTAAAACATGTAATTATTGTTGATGAGGATATTAACATTTATGATCCACATGATGTTGAATGGGCAATTTCAACTCGGTTTCAAGCTGACAGAAATCTAATTGTACTGTCAAATCAGTCTGGTTCAAGCTTGGATCCTTCAGGTGATCTTTCAGAGGGTAAAAAAGCTACAACAACCAAAGCAGGCGTTGACGCAACAACACCTATTATAACTACGGGTAAAGGTTTCAAAAAAGAGGACTACATAAAAGTAGACTTAAACAAGTACATGTAAAGTGAAAGTTATGGAGTTAACTAAACAAGAACAAGCAATGCTTGACGGCAAAGAAGGCTATGCGGTACGTAAAAGCATGGAAATTCTAGTTGCCTTGGGCGAAATTTTTGACGCAAAAAATTTGATTGATGTTGGCAGTGTGCAGGTTTCAGGTGTTTCTTACCATAATTTGGGCGATGCTGGACTGGAATTTTTGGATTCACTTGCAAATGATGGCAAAGTCAAAGTTTTAACCACGCTTAACCCTGCAGGAATGGATCTTGAAAATTGGCAACAATTAGGCATTACACCAGAGTTTGCAGATAAACAGAATCTGGTTATTGAAGCGTTCCAACGTATGGGTATTTTGGTTAGTTGTACATGCACACCATATCTTATTGGTAATTTACCCTTGTATGGTGAACATATTGCATGGTCAGAAAGTAGTGCAGTAACATTTGCTAATTCTGTTTTGGGGGCACGTACAAACCGTGAAGGTGGACCATCTGCTTTAGCAGCAGCCTTTGTTGGCAAAACGCCATGTTACGGTTTGCATCTTGATGAAAATCGTGTTCCAGACGTGCATGTTGAAGTAAAAACGGAACTTTTCAAGTTGTCTGACTGGGGAGCTTTAGGTTATGCAATAGGTAAAAAAGCTGAAAATAAAATTCCGTATTTAACAGGTATAAAAACAGCTAACCTTGATGAGCTTAAAAATTTCTGCGCTTCAGCAGTAACTTATGGTGCTAAACCCTTATTTTACATAAAAGGTATAACTCCAGGTGTAGAGCAGCAAATTCAACCTAAAAAAACCGTGATAATTAACGCGGAAGACATCAAAAACGCTTATGATAGTATTAATGATAACACTGACGAGATTGATTTTGTCTGTATTGGGTGTCCTCATTGTTCAATTAAAGAAATTCAAGAAATTGCAGATTTAATACAAGATAAAAAAGTTGATAAAAATGTAGAGTTATGGGTTGCAACTTCTAGAACAATTAAGCAGCTTGCAGATAAACGCGGTTATACGGCAATCATTGAAGCGGCTGGAGGTAAATTTGCATGTGATACCTGTATGGCAGTTGCACCTTTAAAAGGCAGGTTTAAAGCGTTAGCAACTACTTCAGCTAAGGGTTGTTTTTATTCAAGGCAAAATCTTATGAAAACTAAAATGGGTAGCACAAAAGAATGTTTAGAAGCAGCGGTGAATGGAAAATGGAACAAGAATTGAAAGGAAGAATAATTTATAAAGGAAAAGTTGAAGGTGAAGCACTTGTAACTAACATGCCGATTAGTTTTTACGGTGGTGTAGATCCTAATACAGGTGTAGTGATTGAAAAAGGGCACGAGTTAGAAGGTATTAGTATTAAAAACAAGATTCTTGTGTTTCCTCAAGGTAAAGGTAGTACTGTTGGCAGTTACACGTTGTATCGTATGAAGAAAAACGGTACAGCTCCCAAAGGTATGATAAACAAAGAAACAGAAACCATAGTCGCAGTCGGAGCCATCATTAGTGAAATTCCATTTATAGATAAAATTGACATTGTAAAAATCAATACAGGTAATAAAATTATCATAGAAAACGAAAAAATAATTTTTCGCTAACCTGTTTTTTTCATGTGTCTATAACCCGCATACGCGAGTTGCAAAATAGGTTTTTTCAAACTATTATGCTAATATTTTTTTGTCAAGTCAAAATAGTTCAATATTTTTGTATGTCTGTAGTTTTTTAGTATCTTACTGGTAAAATTCTTTGTAAAGTGGGTAGAATTTTTGTTCGTTTTTGGTTTTGACTTAACCGAGTTGGGGCGTACAGGGCAGTTGCCGAGCAGTTCAGCATGCTTATAAAAAATTTAGCCTGCTATACATTTCTTTATACACCACAGTAAATGTTTACAAAAAATATATAACGTTTAATTTATGGAAAATTATATAGTGAAATAAATACAGGTGAAATAAATGCCCTTAGGGAATTGTCCAGTGATTAACGCGAAAAATACAGTGTGGTGCAGTATTGTATTCATAGTAATATTTATCTCATCTATTGTGGGCTTATACAGTTTTTTCAATACATATTCAGTAGGCTACGTTATAGAAGTAGTAATTCTTTCCAGCGTAACATTAGATTCATCTATAGTATTTTTATTAGTTGGTAAAAAATACTGTTTAAACAAGGATTGTTTTTAACATGCAAAGACATTTTTCGTTTTAGAAGGTATTTTATGGTAAGTACGGAAAATATTGCAGAGATGAATCTTGCTCCCACATGGCATAATGGCTATTTTATGGCTTTTATAGGTTTCTAAACCTGTCAAAAAATGGTAATTATACCACCTAACGTAATTTTGCGCCAAAACTTACAAGTGCAAACATTTTTTAATCATATTACCCATCAACAATTATTAGGTATCTTACTGGTAAAATTCTTTGCAAAGTGTGTAGAATTTTTGTTCGTTTTTGGTTTCGACTCAGCCGAATTGGGGCTGTTATGGTTTAAGGTTTTTAGTTGTCTTCTAAAAAATATTAGTACTACAGTTACAGTAACCACTACAAAGAGAAACGTTACAAGCCACAATAGAAAAGATGAATTAAACACAAAACTTGGTGGTTGGGTTTGTTCAGATTGTTGTGGGTAATTGTTGTTAGGTGTTGCTGTTGGGTTTGTTGGCATGGTTGTTTGTGATGGTGATGTGGATGGTTGAGATATGTCAGGTATAGTGAATTGTTGGGTGTTGCTCCATCCACTTGAGGCTTCAGTCATAAATGCCATTATAAATATCAGGCGATCTGGCATTGGGTCATATATGTGGCCAATTATTGCTTCAACTTGAAAGTCCAGTTGAGCTCCAACAGCATAATTTTGTGCAGGAAATGTCAGTACAGCATATTGTGTATCTGATAGTGAAGTTTCTGTGAAACAATTTGTCCATTCTTCACCAAAATGTCCCTTAACCCGAACGTTGTATAGTAGCTCACGTTTTTGACCGTTTTCAGCGGTGGACGGTGTGAAGGGTTGGTTTCTTATTTTGATTTCTATGGTTCGGTTTTCTACGTGGTAACCTGGTCGGGTATATGTGCTTTCTTGTCCAGTATATTGATCAATGGTGGTTGTGGTGAGAGAGGGTACGTCGTAGGAGTTGTCTACAAGTTTTAGGGTGAATTGGGGTACAGATGGTTTAGATATAGCTTGTGCATTTGTAGGTTTAATTGACAATACAAACAGGGTTGATAGTAACAAAATAGTAAAGGTTAATGTTAAAACGTTATGTTTAGAGGTCATAATTAGCAAGTGGTGAGTTAGTAAATAAAAGCTTTTGCTATATTTGTTTTTAACAATTAAAAAAATTCAAATAGCAGATTTTAGAGGTGTTTTAAGCAGTATACCATTTTTTGTAAAGTGTTAATGTTTAAAAATGAAATGTTTGTTGGTTATTTTAAGTGGGAGAATTGTCTAAAAATTGTTTGAAATTGTGGATTAAAAATAATAAACGTTGATTAAAAATGTTTATACAATATAATTATAAAATTGTTTTTTAAATAAAAATTTTACAGAAACATTTGCAACATAAAAAAGAATTTACAACATATTTTTCAAAAAGCTAAAACCAAAAATTTTTTGTACCGTTTTTTTGTTTGTTTATACATTATAAGTGAAGTAGTTAGTAGATTGTTTTAATGAAGGTAAATATGATATTTATGGGGATGAAGGCTATTTTAATAGTTTATGTACTGTAAAATTAATTAAGTGTCTTGATTAGATGTGAATGGTTATGATTATAAATGAATGATGCACGACCAATTATATTGAAACTTGGGGGTTCAGCCATCACTGATAAAGCTGTGGAGGCAAGTCCTAGAAATGAATTAATTAACCGTTTAGCTACAGAAATTAAACGCGCTGATCTTGATAATTTAATCATAGTTCACGGAGGCGGTAGTTTTGGTCATCCAATAGCTGCAAGATATAATATTAAAGAAGGGTATAATGAAGAAAATTTGACGCAAAAGTTTGGTTACGCCGAAACTCATCATATGATGACTGTGCTTAACGGCATAATTATGGACGCGTTTATTTTACATGAAATGACAGCAATCAGTGTTGCGCCAGCAAATTGTATAGTAACAAAAAACGGTAAAATCAAAACATTTGATGAAACAGCTCTTAAAGCTATGAGCAAACTATGTTTTACACCAGTAATGTATGGAGATACTGTTATGGATGAAGACATTGGGTTTACCATTCTTAGTGGGGATCAATTGGTTACTTATCTTGCGTTAAAGTATAATGCTGAAAAAATTGTTGTTGGCGTTGATACTGACGGCATTTTTGAAGAAGACCCAAAAGTAAATCCTGAAGCTAAACCAATAAAGCATTTAAATCTTGCAGAATTAAAAGCACTACAGCCTAAGCTTGGAGAGGCAACTGGAGTAGATGTTACAGGTGGTATGGCAGGGAAGATTGCAGAACTTATTCCAGCTGTTGAAGCAGGCATACCTATTACAGTTACTGGAGCCACAAAAGGCTTATCTATTTACAGAGCCTTAACAAACCAAAGCGTGTTAGGCACTGTAATAGAGAAGACGTAAAATGGCTGCAGAAATAACTCAGAAAAGAAAAGCTGAACATATTAGAATTTGCCTTGAAAAAAAGGCACAAGCAAGAACTATGACTACAGGGTTTGAGGATGTAGAGTTTGTTCATAGAGCTCTGCCTGAAGTTAATCGAGAGGATATTTGCCTTTCAACTTTTTTTTTAAATAAATCTTTTTCTGCACCTTTAATGGTTGGTGCTATGACTGGAGGTACGGAAGAAGCTGTTGAAATTAATCGAAATATAGCTTTGGTTGTTGAAAAACTTGGTTTAGGTATGGGTTTGGGGAGTCAGAGGGCGGCTGTTGAGAATTATTCGCTTGATAGGACTTTTGCTGTTGCACGTAAGACTGCGCCTAATGCTTTTTTAGTTGCGAATATTGGTGGTGTTCAGTTTGTTCATGGTTATGGTGTAGAGCAAGTTCGTAGAGTTGTAGAAATGATTGATGCTGATGCTGTTGCAGTGCATTTAAACGCGTTACAAGAGGCAGTTCAGCCTGAGGGTCAAACTAGGTTTAAAGGTATTTTAGCAAAGATTGGTGAGGTTGCAGGTGAATTGGATACGCCGGTGATTGTTAAAGAGACGGGTGCGGGTATTTCGTGTGAAGATGCAATGGCACTTAAGGAGGCTGGTGTTAGTGCGATTGATGTTGGAGGTGGTGGTGGGACTAGTTTTGCTGCTGTGGAGTATTTTCGGGGGGAGCAGAGGTTGGGTGAAGTGTTTTGGGATTGGGGGATTCCAACGTGTTTGAGTGTTGTTGAGGTTGTGCAGTCGGTAAATTTGCCGGTGATTGCTTCTGGTGGTGTTCGTTCGGGTTTGGATGTTGCAAAAGCGTTAGCGTTAGGTGCAGGTTTAGCAAGTGTTGTTCAGCCTGTGTTGGAGGTAGCTGTTAAGGGTAGTGTAGAGACAGAGCAGTTTCTTAAAGGGTTAATTGATGAGTTGAGAAATGTGTTGTTTTTGGTTGGTGTAGAAAATGTTAAAGGTTTAACTAGGGTTCCTGTGGTTATTTGTCGTGAAACTGCGGAGTGGTTAAAATTAAGAGGGTTTGATATAGAAAGTTACGCGCGAAGGAGAGTAGGTAGGTTTGAATGTTGAGAGTTTTCTTGAAGAAAAAGCATTGTTAGTTGATAAGGTTATTGAAAAGTATATTCCGCGTAAGTTTGCTAAGGATTCAGTTCTTTTCAAGATTGCGCCGCCTGTGTATAGTTATAATTTGGAGACTATAGATAAGTCTATAGCGGATCCAATTTGGGATATACTTGATCGTGGTGGGAAGCGTTGGCGTCCTGCTTTGTTTTTGCTTATATGTGAAGCGTTAGGTAAAAATGAAGAGTATTGTGTTGATTTTGCAGCTATTCCTGAAGTTATTCATAATGGTACTTTGGTTATTGATGATATTGAAGATTCTTCAGAATTAAGACGTGGAAAACCCTGTACTTACAAGTTGTATGGGTTAGATATTTCGGTTAATGTTGGTAACGCCATGTATTATATGCCGTTATTAGCTTTGATGACTAAAGAGGCAAAATTGTCAGCAGAAGTGTGTTGTGGTGTTTACGAGGTTTACGTGCAGGAAATGATTAACCTTAGCTTGGGTCAAGCTATGGATATTGCGTGGCATCGTGGGTTAGCAAACGCGGACAATATAAGCGAAGAAGATTATTTACAAATGTGTGCTTACAAGACAGGTACTTTAGCGCGTATGGCAGCTAAAATAGCAGCCGTTGTTTCAGATGCAGATAAAAATCTTGTAGATAAACTAGGTCGATTTGCTGAAAGTATAGGTGTTGCATTTCAGATGCAAGATGATATTTTAGATTTAACAGGACAAGAATTTGCTAAAAAGAAAGGCGGCGTAGGACAAGACATCACTGAAGGCAAACGCACCTTAATGGTTATTTACACATTAAAAAATGCTTGTGAAACCGATAAAAAACGTCTTATTGAAATTCTTAACATGCACACCAAAGACCAAAAACTTAGAGATGAAGCAATCATGCTTATGCAAAAATATCAAGCTATTAAACACACTGCAAAAACGGCAGAAAAAATTGTAGCAGACAGTTGGAAAGAAGTAGAACCATTACTTCCCACTTTTAAAGCTAAGGAAAAAATAAAAATGTTTTCCGAATTCTTGATTAAACGCAACATGTAAACAAGTATCAGGCGTAAAAAAATTGGCACTTGAACAAGATAAAAATCTTAGAGAGTTAATACGAAAAGCTGCATTACTTAACGCAGTATCACATGACGGCAAAGCACAAGCTGGCGCAATGATTGGAAAAGTTCTTGGAGAAAGACAAGATTTACGATCAAACGTTAAAGAACTTTCTATTGTAATTAACAGTATAGTTAACGAAGTTAACAGTTACTCATTAACTGAACAAAAAACTATTGTAGAACAAAATTGGCCTGAAACCCAGAAAAAAGAAAAACCAGAAGAAAAAAAACTCTCAACATTACCTAACGCAGATAAATATAAACAAATTGTTACAAGATTCTCACCCAACCCAGATTGTGTACTACACCTGGGAAGTGCCCGAGCAATCATTCTTAGTCATGAATACGCACGCATGTATAATGGCAAATTTATTCTTCGCTTTGAAGACACAGATCCTAAAATTAAAAAACCAGCTTTAGAATTTTATGAAAACATTCGACAAGAACTCAAATGGTTAAACATACAAGTAGATGAAGAATACATTCAAAGCGACAGACTACCCCTTTACTATGAATACGTTGAAAAACTTGTAAAATTAAATGCCGCATATGTTTGTGAATGCAAACAACAAGATTTCCACAAAACAGCTCTATCAAGACAAGCTTGCCCATGTCGCAACATAAACACTACAAAACAACTTGAACGTTGGGATAAAATGTTAAAAGACCAATACACAGAAGGACAAGCAGTTGTTAGAGTAAAAACTGAACTTGAACATCCCAACCCAGCAGTTAGAGATTGGCCAGCATTACGTATTATTGATACTAAAAAATATCCTCATCCACGCACAGGCAGCAAATACACTCTTTGGCCACTTTACAATCTAGCAGCAGGTATAGATGACTACTTAATGGGTATGACTCATATTATACGAGGAAAAGAACACTACACTAACATGATACGTCAAAAATACATGTACCAAGCTCTAGGATGGCAATATCCTCAAGCCATACATTACGGTAGACTTAAAATTACAGATGCTTTTCTAAGCAAATCCAAAATCATTACAGGTATAAAAGAAGGAACATACACAGGATACGATGATCCCCGCTTAGGTACATTTGCAGCTTTACGTAAACGCGGAGTCACACCAGAAGCTATCAAAAAAATGATTATAGACGTAGGAACAAAAGCTAACGATGTTACATTAAGCTGGGAAAACATTTACGCATATAACCGCAAAATTTTAGATACCAAAAGCAACAGATACTTTTTCGTGTCAGACCCAATTGAATTAAGAGTTAATAATATACCTAAAACATTCACTTCAAAACTACCCCTGCATCCTGAAAAACCAGAAAACGGTTTTCGAGAATACACAATTACACCAGACAAAGAAAAAAACGAAGCTACTTTTTGGGTTTCTAAAAAAGACGTAACAACCATGGAACCAGGTAAAATAGTCAGGTTCATGGAACTCTTCAACATAGAAATCACAAAAATTAACAAACAATCAACAATAGATGCTGTAGAACCTAAATTGGTAACTGTAGAAGCTAAATACTCAAGTGAAGCCTATGAGGACGTAAGAAAAATCAAGGCACCACTTATGCAGTGGATTCCCAAAGACACAGAGTTTCCATGTGAAATTATATTACAAAACGCCCAAATAATAACAGGATTTGCTGAAAGTGAAAGCAAAAAATTAAAACCAGACACTCATATACAGTTTGAACGATTTGGGTTTGCACGTGTAGACAAAGTTAATGAAAAATTAACAGTTTACTATACGCACAAATAAAATTAGGTTATGTAGGAGGAACAATAGGATGCGAAAATCAAATAATGCAATAATTTGGCCAGTCTACTTTGATATAAATAAAAGTAAAAGTGAAGGCAGACGGGTTCCTAAAAATAAAGCTGTTGTTAACCCTAAAATTTTAGAAATAAAAGAAGCAGCTGACAACTTGAAACTAGAAAATGATATCTCTCCAACTGCAGGTTACCCTAAAACGCCTTGGATAAAAATGGGTAAGCTTTCTGTAAAAAAGAATGAGCCAAAAGAACAAATTATTTTAAAACTTGCAGACCAATTATCAAAAATAAAAATTCAACAACAAATAGAACAACAAAAACAGACACATCATTACAAAAAATAAGCTACAATTTAACAAATCTTTACTTTATGAACAAAACAAGTACTTAATAAAAAAACGATACACCCAAATATTTCCCACTTTATTACACATATTAACACAATGAAAATATACTTTTAAAAGATTTATTTTTCGTTAAAAAATAAATTTTTACACCGTTTTTGCTTAACAATCAATAACATATACAATGCTTATACATGCACAACCACACAAACTAACACATTAATTTTACATACACTATTTCACTTCAATAATAATATCATCAAGCTCACTACTAAGCCAAACACCATTAACCTCAATACCATAATGCACATACAAAACATACACACCACACTCAGTAAATTCAAACACAAAATCTCTCGACAATTTACCATTTGACTTTAACATTTCTCTACTAATAGAATCTGGTTCAGGATGACTACGCGTATCAAAAACATTACACAAATATACACATGGCATATACCCATTAGACACAACCACAACATTTTTACCACTCACATTAGTAATCGTAGCAGTAACCGACAAACTATCACCCACACTAAAAACCATACCAGACAAATCTACATCCAAAGGAAAAACCAACTCACTAAAACTTGACTCAACAATTTTATTTTTTAACGTAACATTTAGACACATTCCAACAAAAACCAAAGACAAACAAACCACAACAACAATAATCAAACCTTTATACACATTACCTTTCAACACGTTTGCCTCAATAATTTTTACTTAATTAAATATAAAAAAATGTAGTTTGTTTAAAAATTTTTATTTGGGCACAATTATGACGGCGTCTATGTTTATGTTAACAGAATTCCCGTTGTCGTTAAGAGCAGCTACGCTAAAGTATCGTGCATAATTTTTGGTGTAAAAACCACAGTAAAAACCATGTCAAACAAGCAAATGGTTTATTCTGTTAGTTGTTGTTGGTGTAATTATGTATAGTTTATAGATTTATGAGATAGGAATTGATTGAAAGCACAAGATTGTCTCACATACAAAAAGTTTTAACATAAATAATGTTTACAATTTTGTTTGTTTTTGTTTGTTAAAATTTTTGTGAAATGTAATAACTGTTTATATACTATGTTGAAAAATTTTTTGTGTCAAAAATTTGGCGCGGATATACATAATTAATATATTGTATTTCGGGCTGGTTTTTGGCTGTCGGGCGTGACACGGATTGCCTTATATAATGTTCAGTTTTCATATCATCATCATCCGTGTCACGCTTCACACTTCAATTTTTAATCAAGAAAAAAGTTAGATTTTTATGCAACCACACATTTGACATCATGTTTGGTGGTGTAGTATTTTTTCACTTTAAGATCCGTATTTGTCTTCTACACCATCAAATGTTTAAACGAAACCTTCCCAAAAAAATAAAGACTAATGTATATGATTTTTTGACAATTATACCACATTCACTCGCTTGTCACTTTCTGTAAAAACATGTTCACACACCCTAACATGTCTTTACTTTCTTTAAATATTGTTGTTTTTCACCATTTTTTTCAGGCAAACACTTTTTGCAGGTAACCATAACAGATAACCTCTGTACAAGGTTACCGCAACCTGTCCCGCCTCTCTATCGGTGAAAACACTATTTTTATTGCTTTTCTTTACCAGCAATCAAAACAGCATTTATAACTCCATCTGCACCTGGCCTACTGGTTACTTTTGCATGACCAAGAGCTGTATCAATTTCAGCACCCTTAGTTATAACCCCTCTACGATTAAAATCAACATTAGCACCATTCTTTACAACACTAACAATTTCTACTTTTTGAGTTTGACCAGTTCTTTGATCAGTTACTGAAGCAAAACTTTCTGTTAAAGACTTAACTCGCATATTACCACCCAAACCACGAGTACTCTTACGCTTTGGCTCACCTAGAACTGTTTCAGCAGGATAACCCGCCGCTTCGTACTTCTTTTTCGTACGATAAACACGTTTTTTACCACCTGACAATTTTCTTTTACGTAAACTACTATGAGTAGACATTATTCTACATTCCTTTTTAATTCAGGTACTCACTAACTATTAATTTCCATATAAACATATCCATCAAGGTTGCTCAGCTTCCTTTGATACCCCACCAAAAATACGCTTCAATTCACGCTTCATCATAGAAGTATCCTGTGTCAACCCAAAATAATCTGCAAAATAATCAGTAGTTTTAAGACCCACAGAACGACCAACACGCTCAGACGCAATCAAACCCATATCCTTCAACAATTTCACATGACCATAAGCATGCTGACCACGAACCTCAACAACACGCTTCTGAGTAACAGGCTGCCTAAACGCAATATAAGACAAAGTCTTAAGCGGACCAGCAGAAAGCAAAGGACGATTAACCAATTTTTTAATAAGTGGCGTAAATTCAGCCTTAACCTGCAAAACATACCGTTCATCTTTCAAAGCCAAAATTTCCAACGGCGAATCCCGCGCAACATAAGCCTGCATAACAATTTCCACATACTTTTTCACTTTCTTTTTAGAACGACTACCAACAACTTGACACAATTCATTTAAATCCAAAGGACGCCCTGCAACATACAAAGCCGCTTCAATAAGAGATAAAATATGCTTTAACTTATCAGCCGCAAGAACCACATTACCATTTTTATCATCAACCTCATCAGTCTCTTTTTGTGACAAACTATTTGTTTCAACATCAGATTCAGACGACACATCAGTTGATGACGATTTATCAGTAAACTCAGTTTGCGGCTCCACCACTACCACAGCTACTTCTTCTTCAGATTGAACTTGTACAGACTGTTGAACTGTTTCAGGTAGAGTTTCACTTGAAAGATTGTTTTGCTTTTCCAACGTTTAGTTTCCCTACTGCAATGTATAATTCTTCTGTTTCTTCATTTTGCCACAAGTCTACTAAACCATCTTGTGCAAGAAAAAGTAAATATATGAACATTCTTAAGGCTTCTATACGGGTGGCGTCTTTAGTCAGTGTTGAAAAGTCGATAATGCCTTGTCCGTGTACTTTTTCGACTAGTAATTCGTAGAGTTGATCAACTTGGTTTTCCAGTTCAGCTATGAATCTGTCGAATTGTGGAAGTAGATCTGAAACTGCAGGTAAAACAGATGATTGAGCTACGGCGCGGTCTAGTCTTGAGAGTTTTTCTCCTTTTAGTACTTCATCTAAAACTTCGATTAAATGTTGGATTGTTGTTGATGTTAGTTCATAGCGAAGGGGTAAAAATAGTGGTGGTGGGATAAAGTCTGGGGGGAGTTTTTGTGCTATTTGTGGGGGTGGTTCATTTAGGGCTAGGAGGAGTTTTGATTTCATGAGGTATATTAGTGCTGATGAGTCTAATGCTACGCCTGAGGCGCGGAAGTCTATTTTGCCTGTGTGAACCATTTCGGTGAGAAATGAGCGTAATAGGTATGCGATGTTGACGTTCCATGGTGTGCCTATTTTTTCGATTTTGCTAAGTTCGAAAAGTATGTTCCATGGTGGTCGTAGGTAGAAGGGTCTGCGTGTTGGTGTTGTTGTTTGTGTGGTTTCTGTTTTTGGGGTCATTGTTTGGGTATGGCTCCTTTTGTTAGTGTTTCAGGGGGAAATTTGGCGGTTATGACGTTTGAGATGCCGTTGCGTTCGTAGACGCCGTATACTTTTTGGGCTTTATTGACCATTTCTGGTCGTAGGCTGATGACTATGAATTGTGTGTTGGTTGCTTCTTCGAGTAATAGTTCTGCGAGTTTTGTTGTGTGGAAAGCATCTAGGTGGGCGTCTGCTTCGTCAAGTATGTAGAAGGATGTGTGTGAGAATTCTCTTAGGCTAAATATGAAAGCCACTGCGGAACATGAGCGTTCACCACCGCTGGCTGCGCTGACGACGATTGAGGGTTTATTGGGGAATTGTACTATCATGTCTATGCCGCCGGAAAAAGGTTCGTCAGGTTTTTCCAGTTTTAGCATGGCTGTTCCGCCGCCGGTTAGTTTGTCAAAGTATGTTTTTAGGCTGTTGTTGATTTTATCAAATGCTGTTGTGAAGACTTTAAGTTTTTTTGATTCGATTTCGTCCATAAATGCAACTATTGCTTGTCTTTCGCGGTCTAATTCGTTTAATCGTATAGAAAGTTCTCGGTAACGTGATGCTTGTTCGTCGTAGTATTTGGCGGCTAATTGGTTGACAGCTCCTATGCGTTCAAGTTCATATTTCATCATGTTGATTGTTGTGTTGGCGTTTTCAACTTGTTTTTGGGTAACTTCAAAGGCTTGTTCGTATCCATATTGTTTAAGTTGGTTTTGTAAATCATTGTATCGTATGTTGGTAGTTTCATTTGTTAAAGTTAATTGTTGTAAAAGTTTGTCAGTTTGTTCATATTCAGGATTTAAATTTTGTAATTCATTATCTATATCATCGATTTGTTTAGTGAATTTTCCGGATTCTTCACGTGCAGACAAAACAGTGCTAGATAATTCTTCATAACTTTTTTCTAACCCAACAAGTTCTGTTTTTAAACTATCACGTCTTTGCGAGGCTTCAGCAATATCTTTTTCAAGTTTTCTTTGCTGCTGACCATCCTTTGATATTTCAATCTTTATATTCTGATAACCCGCGCGTAAAACTTTTTCAAAGTTAGATTGAAGTGTATTAATTTCAGTTTGCAAAGTACCCGATTGCTGCCTTAAACTATTTAGTTCTTCACTAATATGTTCACGCTGTACTTCCAAATTTTGAAAATGGGTAAGATCTGTTTTTTTACGCAACACACCAAGTTCAGCATAATTTTTTTGCATAGCCTTTTTAATGGTATTACGTTCAAACACATACAAACTCATACGACCTTTGTAAGCAGCAATTTCACGCTCTAATTTGCCACCATATTTTTCAGACTGTCGAACATTAAGCTGAGTACGTTTAACACTGCGTTTAAGTCTAACAATTTCACGATCTAAGGTGGTGATAAATTCAGTAAGACGTGTCATTTCAATTTTTGCGTGTTCAATTTCTTCATCTATACTTGTTATATCTGAGTCTCTTTGCGTTAAATGTGTTTGAAGTGCTTTTACGGCATCGTCAAGACTTTTTAAAGCATTTTCGCTGGGAATAATTGTTGAAAAATCAATAGGTGCACGGTAAAAACCGCTTTCAAAAGCACCAGACTCATACAAGTCACCATTAACAGTTACAGCACGGTATCCATCATTTGAAAGAGTAAAACCAATTTTATCATTTGAAACAACTGCTGTATCGCCAAAAGCATAGTCAACTGCAAACTCAAACTTTTTATCATATTTAATAAATGCTACAAGTTGACCAACCACACCTTCACGCATAGGCGCAATTTTTGTTTTATGCGGTATTGTTCCCTGCAGAGGTATAATTTTAATCCTACCTAACTTCATACGGCGTAAAGTTTCAGCACACATAAAAGCTGAATCAACATCCTTGACTACTAACGCGTCAAGCCAACCTGTAGCAGCAGCTTCAACAGCTTTCTTATAATTTTTATCAACTTTAATCAAATCACGAAGTCTGCCATAAATACCGTTAATTGCACCCACATCACCCATTTCTTCAATACTGCGCAACGCTTTTTCTTCTTGGGCTATAGTTGCAGCTAAATCTTTTTGGGTAGTAAACTCTATTACAGCATCTTTAGCAGAACGTGCAATTCGTTCAGCATCAGCAATTTCTTTTTGAACAATTTCTTTTTGAACAAATTTGCGGTTAATTGTGTTTTCAAGGGTTTTTATTTGAATTTTTTGATCTCGTTGGACTTGTTCAAGTTCAACTAGAGATTTTTCTAGTTCTGTAAGGCTGCCATGAAACTTTTCTTTTCGCACTGTAAGATTTTTGAGTCGTCCAACACAAATTCGCATTGTAGATTTATCTTTAGTGTATTCAGAACGTAAATAGGCTAAACGTTTAGTGTGATTTTCAATCTGTACTTCTACGCTACGAATTTTTTGGGTATTGTCGCTAAATCCTTCCCAAAGTTGAGCAGATTCGTTGCCTATAGTTTCATGTAAAGTTTTTTTTTCTGTAATTTGTTCTTCAAGTTTTCCGTGTTCTGTTTGGAATTTACGGATTTTTGAACGGTTATCTTTGATTTCAGTTTGAATTGAGTTATGGTTTTCTTGTCTATTTTGAGCAATACGTGTTAAAGCATCAAGTGTTGCTTGAGAAGAGTTAATTTGTGTTGTTAATTCAGTTATATTGGATTTTAATTCGCCAATTTTAATTTGAACTGAGAGAATTTGACTGCTGCCTTCTTGTAGGGCTTCGCCGCTGAGTTTACGCCATTCTCCTTCAATTTCACGTCGTTTATTTGTGCGTAATTCGCGTTGATTTCTAAGTTTGTTAACACGTTCCTGTACTTTAGCAATATTTGCAGCATTTTCTTGAAGTTGCTTGTTTAATTGTATAACTTCGTTTGAAATTTTTATAGCATAAAATTTTTTAGTTTCTTCTTGAATGAAATTATAACGGGAAAGTTGATTACGTTCACGTTCCAGTTCATCAAAACGTTTTTGCACTTCATCAATTCTACCCATAGAAGTTTTAATACTAACATCAGCAACTTCTAATTTTTTTTCAGCCTCAACTTTCTCATCATCATAATGACCTATACCAATTAAATCTTCAATCATTTTTCGCCGTTCATCTGGATTAACCTCAGTTAACCGAGTAATTTGACCTTGAGGAATAATATTTTGATTTACACTACTAATAGCCGCTACTGAAAGAGTATCAATAATATTTGTACGACTCATTCGACGACCATTTAACCTATAAACACTTTGACCACTACGATAAACCTCTCTTGAAATGGTAACAGTAGAGGTGTCTACTGGCATTTCACCATCTGTATTATCAAATTGAACAATTACTTTAGCCATTTTTGATTTTTCATAACCACCTTTTTCGGATCCGTGAAAAATCAGTTTTGAAGCGTTATCAGCCCTCATTTTTTTTGGACTTAATTCACCAAGCGAAAATATAAGAGCATCCATAATGTTAGTTTTACCACTACCATTTGGACCAGTAATCGCCGTAAATCCTTTGTCCAGATTTACCTTTACTGTTTGCGGTCCAAAAGACTTGAAGCCTTTTAATTCAATTCGTTTAATGTATGGCAATTCAGTCCTTTAACCTCTTTTTATTAACACTTTCTAATATAAGATGTCACCATCATACGTATAAAAGCTTATACTTACATTACAGCATTATGCAGCAAACTAAAGCCACTAAAAAATAATATTTAACAAACTGTGTTATAATCACATCGCCTAAACACTATAATTAAGTTTAATTACATAGTTTACAGTATGTAAACTTTTACGTGTATACATAATTACACATTCATAATTAAAACTATAGACCTACAATACACAACAACAAAACACACACCAAACAACACCACATTTTTTTATTAACGAACAATGATAAAGTGGATGTGAACACATAAATAAACACAAAATAGGAAATTGACAAATTTTCACATTAACACACAAAAAATGTTAACCACCTATTAAACACAACAAACCTTTTGACAACACTTTACACACAACATACACCCAAATTTTTACCCACACACATACACATGACATAACGTGAACCACTACTCACACAAACAAAAACAACCATAATTAATGCAACACACTAAATCACACTCACACCAACTTAGCAAAAAACAAAACACACATTATTACCCATGTAATGAAACATGTTTTTCACCACCCACAACACATTACACAATGTGGGTGCAAACCAAAAATCCTCACCACATTTCACATTAACACATTTGAATTCACAACTACACCACAACCACAACCTTCTTCAACAAATAAAAAAACAAAAACAACCCATCTTCAGCCCACCATTTACTATCATTACATTCACCATTCTATATACCCACAACATAACCAAAACCTAATAAAAAACATAAAAAACACCAACAACCCCACACAAAAACAAACAAAACACACACAAACAACCACATAATTCAACAAATTTCACTAAAACACTTAACAAAAACAACAATCAACACATCACCAAACATCAACACTAAAAATTAAAACAACCAAAAATTAAACCACCAAAACACACACCAAACACACCCTTTAAACTACAATTAACACCTAACTTAAATTTCATCCACAACACCCCAAACAACCATAAACACTAAATACCAGAACCAAATAAACAAACCAAACACAAAGGTGAAAAAATGAGTTTTGGCAACACATTTAAAAACTTGGGAATCATACAAGAAGCCCTAATTATAGCACTACTAATCACCACAGTATTTGCAATTTTCTATTTCAACTTCAGCCTTACACTAAAAATCACAATAGCCATTGTATCCTTCACCATAACTATACTAGTAAGCACCGCAGGCCAACTATTCACCATACAAAAAGAAACCACCAAAACACAACACTAAACCCACCAATGTATTAAACATAAACATACAAAAAACACCTAATACCAAACACACATCAAGTGAAAAAGAAATGCAAACAGAAAAGAAAGCTACAGACTGGATAAAAGAAACACAAAAAGGCTACATCAGAATTGCAATTCTAATTCTACTAAACAAAAAACCACATCACGGCTACGAAATAATGAAAACATTAAACGAAAAAACTAA
Organism: Candidatus Bathycorpusculum grumuli; assembly: GCA_009776805.1. Lineage (GTDB taxonomy): Archaea > Thermoproteota > Bathyarchaeia > Bathyarchaeales > Bathycorpusculaceae > Bathycorpusculum > Bathycorpusculum grumuli. The sequence continues at coordinate 19,044 of WRNB01000024.1, forward strand.
TGGCATTTGGAAACCAACCTCAGGCGGAATCTACCCTATACTACAAAACCTGGAAAACTCAAAATACATTAAAGGCACATGGGACTTGGATACCAAAAGAAAAAGAAAAACCTACTCCATCACAACCGAAGGCAAAAAAATACTTGAACACATCCTAACAAAAGAAAATCGTCTATTCAACACAATAACAGAACTATTAAAAGAATACATGACAGACATACTATACATGAAAGTCAATAACAACCTGCATAAAACCCCACTAACCAGGTTTCTTGAAGAAGACACATACAACCCCAAAGATACAAAAAAGATACTTGAAAACAAAAAAACACACATTGAAGACATCATCAAAAAAATGCAGGAAAAACTAGAACAAATCAACAAACAACTAACCCAGATACAAAAAGAAGAAAACAAAAAATAACACCACACACAACAAACATACAAACACAAACGGACAAAAATAAAAAAAGTTAGTTGTTAAATGGATTTTCTTTTAATTTTTTGTGTTTCAAACAATTCAACATATTCGTCATTAACTCCGCCATAACGATCAAGAATTGTTTTATGTATACGCACCCAATCCTTGCTAACCATTGACCAAATTGTACGAGTTTTCACATATTCGGTAACATATTCACTAATTGTACCTTGTCGCTGAATTACACGAATATCCCAATCAACACTAATTAACCCAGCCTGATGAAGATGATTAAGAATCTGAACCACCTCAGTGTTATTAATTGAATATCTAAGACTCTTTTTCAAATCTTCCATCAAAGACTCAGAAGAAATTTCATCCTCAACTCGTAAACAAATTACCGCAACAACATCTTGAACCAAACGAGCACGTTTACTTAAATACAATCCACGTTTCTGAGGCACCAACAATTGTTCAACATAATAAGAATTACGTTTATGGAACCAACGTTTAACAATTTCTGCTAAAGTAATGTATGCTAACACTAAACAAATAAGTGCAACAAAGAATTGCCAGGGCAAAGCTGAGAATTTAAAGTATTTTTCACCAAATTCTGTAAAGGGAATAACCATTGCTATAGCTATAATTGCGATGCTGCTTAGGAACAAGTATTTTCCCGGTTTACTCTTCCAAAATGGCGAGTGCCTAGTACGGATAACAAAGACAATAATTGTCTGTGTTACTATTGACATAACAAACCATGCCGTTTGGAACATTGATGCCTGTTGTGAAAGTGCAACAAAGGGTAGGAACAAGAATATCATTATGATAAACGTTAAGAAATCGAAAAGAGAACTAACAGGTCCAAGAGTGAACATGAAACTTTTTATGTAACCAATATCCCAACGTTTAGGCTTTTCAACATACTCAGAATCCACATCATCAGTAGTAATTGCCGACTGAGAAATATCATAAAGCAAATTATTCAAAAGAATCTGTATAGGCAACATCGGCAAAAAATCAAGACCAAAAAAATACAAAATAAGCGTAGCACCCAAAAAACTAAACATATTACCAAAATTACTACTCACACTCATCATAATATACTTCATAGTATTACCAAACGTCTTCCGACCCTCCAACACACCCTCAGCCAAAACCGTAAGATCATTCTTTAAAAGAATAATATCAGCAGACTCCTTAGCAACATCCACAGCATTATTAACAGATATACCAACATCACAAGACTTCAAAGAAGGCGAATCATTAATACCATCGCCCATAAAACCAACAACATGACCATTACTTTTCAACAAAGAAATAATACGCTCTTTCTGCACAGGAGTAACCCTAGCAAAAACATTAGCCTCCTCAACAATACGCGCCAAAGTCTCATCAGACATCTGACTAATCTCATTACCCAAAGCAGTACCCTTAACCTCAAACCCAAGAGACTCACACGTCTTCCTAGTAACCTGCTCATTATCACCAGTCAAAATCTTTAACTCAATACCAGCCCTAGTCAACAACCTAATAGACTCTTTAGCAGTCTCTTTAGGAGGATCAAGAAAAGCCATAAACCCAAGAAACACCATATCACACTCATCACTAACAGAATAAACAGCCTTATCCTCCTTTAACTTTTTATAAGCCACCCCTAAAACCCTAAAACCCTCAGCACTCAACTCATAATACTTCGCCTCAGCCCTCTGACGCAACTCATCACTAAAATCAACAGGAAAAACACTCAACTCACAAAAAGAACAAACCTTAAGAATCTCCTCAGGCGCACCCTTACTAATAAAATACTTCTGTCTATCACTCTCCACAACCACACTCACACGCCTACGAACAAAATCAAAAGGAACCTCATCAACCTTCTTATAATCAAAAGTATCAACCTTCTCATGAACAAGAATAGCCTCATCCATAGGACTCTTTAAACCCGTCTGATAAAAACTATTAAGATAACTATACAACAACACCTTATCATCATCAACACCCTCAGGATTCACATGCAAAACAAGAGTAATCTTATTCTCAGTAAGCGTCCCAGTCTTATCAGTACACAAAACATTCATACTACCAAAATTATCAATAGACGCCAACCGCTTAACAATAACACCCTTCTTAGACATCACAATAGCACCACGAGACAAATTAATCGTCACAATCATAGGCAACAATTCAGGCGTCAAACCAACAGCAAGAGCCACAGCAAAAAGCAACGACTGCAAAAGATTCCGCTGCAACAACGAAACAATCAAAAAAATAAAAACAACCATAGGAATAGTTATACGCATCATGAAAAAACCAAAATGCTTAACACCACGCTCAAACTCAGTCTCAGGAGCCTTCTCCACAAGCTTACGAGCAATCTTACCATACTCTGTAACACTACCAGTCCTAACAACCACAGCAATAGCAGTACCACTAACAACAGAAGTCCCCATAAAAAGATAATTATTCCACTCAGTAACAGCAGGAACACTACCCTTAATCAAAACAGAAGACTTCTCAACAGGAAAAGACTCCCCAGTCAAAGTAGACTGATTAATAAAAAGATCCTTAGCAGAAACCACACGAGCATCAGCCGGAGTAATATCCCCAGCAGAAAGATAAATCACATCACCAGGAACAACATCATAAAGCTTAATCTCCTGCTTCACCCCACCCCTAATCACAGTAGCAGTAGTCGTCACAGCCTCCTTCAACATCTCCGCCGCATTCTCAGCCTTATGCTCCTGATAAAAATCCAAAATAACACTAATCACAACAATCGTAAAAATAATAACCACATTAGAAATCTCACCAAGAAACCCAGAAATCAAACCCGCAACCATCAAAATAATAACAAGAGGACTCTTAAAATGCAACAAAAAATCAACAAACACAGAACGCTTATGCCTCTTAGCCAACTCATTCCGACCAAAAACCTCAAGCCGACGCTCAGCCTCCTCAACACTTAAACCATCAAAAGAAGACCCCAAACGAACAAACAAATCCTCAACAGACGAACCCAAAATCTCAACCGACGACAACGGAGGCTGCACTACAGAAGAACCACCTTCCAAACTTTCCGTAACAGCAAACTCCTCCTTGACCAACGCAGTAACCTCCTAACAATGAATAATCCACACTAAACCCAACCTAACCACCCATCAACCTTAAATTAGTTTCTAACACTTTCAACCCAAATTAAGAAAAAATAATTCCAAACCTTATTTTACTAAATTTTCATTTCGAACAGCTTTATTGTTTAGTAAACTTAGGTTTTAGTTTTGGGTTTCGCGTTAGATAATACATAGCACATATCTTGATATGCCCTTCACTACATACTACACAAAGCTCTTTTTGACAATATGGACATTTGATGCTCATAAACTAAGTCACAATCCTTGTTTTACCATATTTCCATTTCAAACGTACTAATGCATGGTGTTTGTTTTTGCTTTTGTCCGGTATTAACCTTATTGTTGACATGGTTGGGTCGATTAAACAATTCGACCTATTCAAACAATAAAAAGATAACAGCCAATAACTTTTTTATAATTTTATGCTCATAATATAAAAAAAGTTGGAATTATAGGTTTATCTTATTATTGGTTTAACTGCTAAGGCTTGGTCCAATAACATTATAAACTGTTTTTCTAATTCTGGAGACAAATTTTCTATTGCAGTAGCAATTATTTCATCAAGACATATCGATTTTTCTACAATTACACCACCTAAATCTTTTAACTGGTGTACAAAAACGTACCCTGACCTAAGATAGGCCGATAGTTCTTTTTCTGAAACAATTACTTGTGGAGTTATAATAAACCTATCTCCTACTCTTTTTGGTGGAAACGGATATTTTTCTCTAACTATTTTTTTTAATTTTTCCACCAATTTAAGATAATTGTCCATTCCACAACCAAGTTCTTCACCTGTCATAAATTTTTGCACTGACATTTTTTTTCACACTATACTTTTAGTATAACAAGTTTAAAAGTTTTACTTTTTTTGTTACGCTATTATGTCGCTTAACATTTCAACATACCATGCTAAAAGTTGTGCAGCAACAGCAATAATCAACACAACAAACAATTTCAAAACTACATTTTTCTACTCAAAACAATTACAACAAATGAAATTTAAATCCTTGTTTTGCCAGATCTTCATTTCAAACAAGTGTTACTTGTGTTTCTACGCCTATGTAGTTATTACTGTTTCAATCCTTGTTTTTGTTGAATTTTCGTTTCGAACAACTAATTAACGCAAAATATGAAATGGTGTTAAAAAAATTTCAATCCTTGTTTTGTCAAATCTACATTTCGAACTAAACATTTGTGGACACAACTTAACAACATTAAAACAGATTTCAAGCCTTGTTTTTGTTGAATTTTCATTTCGAACAGTTGGAATACGAATTCGTCAGCCACCATCACTCAACATAGTTTCAATCCATATCTTATTGAATTTTCATTTCAGATAGTGAACAAATCAAAGAAATATCAAAATTAAACAATAAAAATTTCAATACCGATTATTAAGATGTTATTTTAAACCTGTTTAAAACATTAGAAAAAATGCGGCAGAAAAGACAAACTTTCAATTCCCGTTTGATGGGATGATATTTTGAACCAGTTCACAAAAATTAACAGGTCCTGTGCAGTTTGCTATCTTTCAATTCCCGTTTGATGAGATGTTATTTTGAACCTAGTTCAGCCACTATTGTTACTGACGTCATGCATTTTAACTTTCAATTCCCGTTTGATGGGATGTTATTTTGAACCCCCCACATTCACTTTACGCACGTTGGTATCAATATTACTTTCAATTCCCGTTTGATGGGATGTTATTTTGAACCTTAACTTAAGTTTTGCGAAGATTTTTTCAAAGCCTTTGCTCTTTCAATTCCCGTTTGATGGGATGTTATTTTGAACCCCTTACTGGATTTTCATTTCGAACAAGTCTATTTCTTACTTTCAATTCCCGTTTGTTGGGATGTTATTTTGAACCGTCGCCGCGAACAAGAAACTGTTTAGTCACACCAATCGCACTTTCAATTCCCGTTTGTTGGGATGTTATTTTGAACCAATAAAGTAAGTGCTGATATGATTGAAGCTGCATATTACTTTCAATTCCCGTTTGTTGGGATGTTATTTTGAACCTTAAATTGGATGATTTACAGTTTGAGGAGAAATTACCACTTTCAATTCCCGTTTGTTGGGATGTTATTTTGAACCGGGGTAGTAGGGAGGAGCGGTTAGGTTATGCGATCGTCTTTCAATTCCCGTTTGTTGGGATGTTATTTTGAACCCGATACTTATAACCATACCTTCCCTCACGTGTTACTCTTTCAATTCCCGTTTGTTGGGATGTTATTTTGAACCTTTGGGCTGTATTATTTGGTGTTTTACGCGGGCGCATGTCTTTCAATTCCCGTTTGTTTGGATGTTATTTTGAACCCCATGGAAAATAAACGTTAGTGGATTCGCTTATAATCACTTTCAATTCCCGTTTGTTGGGATGTTATTTTGAACCTTGATTGCCCTTCAAAGCTAGAATCCCATAACAATTGTGCTTTCAATTCCCGTTTGTTGGGATGTTATTTTGAACCAAATTTTTGCAACAGACAATAACGGCACACAAACACTCTTTCAATTCCCGTTTGTTGGGATGTTATTTTGAACCATGTTACAATTCGGTAAGTTTATTTTTGTTACCGAGATCTTTCAATTCCCGTTTGTTGGGATGTTATTTTGAACCTGATCTGCCAACTTGAAACTGCAGGCATAACAGTTTCTTTCAATTCCCGTTTGTTGGGATGTTATTTTGAACCTAAAGAATGGATAAAGTTAATAATCAAGGCTAGTGGGTTCTTTCAATTCCCGTTTGTTGGGATGTTATTTTGAACCTGAATCTAAACCTTGTGAAGCAGTGTTTATAGAAACCTTTCAATTCCCGTTTGTTGGGATGTTATTTTGAACCCGCGATGTGTCAATAGGTGATGGGTATTTTGCTGGTGACTTTCAATTCCCGTTTGTTGGGATGTTATTTTGAACCTTTAACAAATTAAAAAACTTAAGATTTAACTGTAACACCTTTCAATTCCCGTTTGTTGGGATGTTATTTTGAACCCTTCGATTTTGAGCGTTACGGGCGCGATGTGTCGATTAGCTTTCAATTCCCGTTTGTTGGGATGTTATTTTGAACCCACTGAAGGGAGAAGGGCATAAAATGTTTGTACGCCACTTTCAATTCCCGTTTGTTGGGATGTTATTTTGAACCAGAATACAACACAAATCAGTGCTGTACTTACTGGAGCTTTCAATTCCCGTTTGTTGGGATGTTATTTTGAACCCTATACATCATTTAGGTTTGGGCTATGTGCAAGATGACTTTCAATTCCCGTTTGTTGGGATGTTATTTTGAACCTCATCTATCCATTTTTGTGTAATTTAAACTACATACTTCTTTCAATTCCCGTTTGTTGGGATGTTATTTTGAACCTTCGAAGATACTTTTTATTACGGTTTTTTCTATCATGACTTTCAATTCCCGTTTGTTGGGATGTTATTTTGAACCCAGCCGTATCGATGCATATTTCATAGCTAATAGCTCCCTTTCAATTCCCGTTTGTTGGGATGTTATTTTGAACCTTTCAACCTCTGGCGGCGTTTCAATTTCATCAAAAACACTTTCAATTCCCGTTTGTTGGGATGTTATTTTGAACCAAAATCTATTTCACAGGTCCCGGAACAAACCTGTTAGTCTTTCAATTCCCGTTTGTTGGGATGTTATTTTGAACCTGGGTGGCTTAGTCTTCCTGCCACGCAAGACGAAATCTTTCAATTCCCGTTTGTTGGGATGTTATTTTGAACCCTATGTCATGGAAAAATCAATATTTAGAAATTAAAGAACTTTCAATTCCCGTTTGTTGGGATGTTATTTTGAACCACGGTCCAATTGTTGAAATGGAACTACTCGACACTCAACTTTCAATTCCCGTTTGTTGGGATGTTATTTTGAACCTCTACCAAGTACGGTTACGGTGCTTCCAACATAATATCTTTCAATTCCCGTTTGTTGGGATGTTATTTTGAACCTTAGCTAACTTGTATGAACGGCAGGAAGAACGAATAAACTTTCAATTCCCGTTTGTTGGGATGTTATTTTGAACCTCACTTGAAAACTGCAAGGTTGGAGCGGTGTCGGCGTACTTTCAATTCCCGTTTGTTGGGATGTTATTTTGAACCTAGCAAAAAACTTAGGCATTTCTTGCGTAAGCTTGGGGTCTTTCAATTCCCGTTTGTTGGGATGTTATTTTGAACCGCATAAAAGAGCGTAGTTAGCCGTATCGTCAAAAGTGCTTTCAATTCCCGTTTGTTGGGATGTTATTTTGAACCTCGTATCCGTATTTACCGACTAAGGTGTCAATTCGTAGCACTTTCAATTCCCGTTTGTTGGGATGTTATTTTGAACCTCTAACTGCTTTCGTAGGCTGGACCATGAGCAATGACTTTCAATTCCCGTTTGTTGGGATGTTATTTTGAACCCAGCTGGGATAACGTAGCAGCCGGCGTGGCTGTAATAAAACTTTCAATTCCCGTTTGTTGGGATGTTATTTTGAACCAACAAAAAAAA
>WRNB01000025.1 GCA_009776805.1 Candidatus Bathycorpusculum grumuli
TAGGTGTTTTTTGTATAGGGGTGTGCCTTTGGTTTCCATGAAGTAGGTTTTGCAGTGTTGGCATTGGTATCTTTGGTGGCCTGTGGTGTGGTATTTGCCTTGTTTGACGATGTGTTTGTCTTGTTGTTTTTGGTAGTGTGTGCATTTTGGGTTTTGACAAACTATGTTGTCTTGGTTTTTTGTTTTTCTTTTTGGCATGTTTTTCACTGGTAAGGTATAAAGCAACCAAACTACATAACTCTATCGTATATTAGGATATTTGTTTATTTTTTTCAAAATATTTGGTGTCAGGTGGTTTTTTGGTATGTTTGTTTTATGAATTTGGCTGTTTGGGTGTTGTTTATTTTTTGGGTCGGCCAAAGTTTTTTCTTATTTGTGGTATACAGTATTGGGTGTATTGTTGTTTGAATTTTTGTGATTGTTTTTAGGTGGTTGGTTGTTGTTTTTATGGTTATGTTGTTTTTTGCATGTTGTTGTAGGCGTCATTTGTGTTGTTTTTGTTTTTGATTTTGACCATGTTTTTTTATTGTGTGTTGTGTGTTTTTTGGGATTTGTTTTGGTATTGTTGTACTGGCGAGTGTTGAAGTAGTAAGTCGTAAGTTAACTCAAATGTGGGAAATTACTTCGGAATAAGACATAGTTTAATATAATTCGATAAAATGTGTTTTACACAAATAAATGTATGTATGTTTGAATCTCCAAACAACCTGTGTCTACCGAAACATGAAAACAAACAAACAACAGAGAGTCAAACATACATACAAAGATGTAAATGCAATTAAGGTTTAAAAGTGTTTATTCCCAAATAGAAACAAGACTTATATACTTAAAAGTTAACTTTGCATTTTAATGCTTTATTGCGCAAAAATTTTGTTTGCCATAGTTTATGCTAAGCCGAATATGACCATATAAATTATTAAATAAAAATATTTAAACAAAAATGTATTTAAAAATTCAAAAAATTAGAAAAAAAGATAAAGTTAGGCTTTTTGTGAACTATTAAATAAACGCATTTTAGCTTTAGCAACTTCTTTCATTGCATCTTTGGCTGGACCGAGAATTTTACGGGGATCAAACTCTTTTGTCGAGTTAGCCAATACCTCACGTACCGTTGCAATAAATGCTAATCGCAAATCAGTATCAATATTAATTTTTGCGATACCAAATTTTATAGCTTGCTGCAATTGGTCTTCTGCTACACCTTTGGCTCCATCAAGAGTAGCACCATATTTTATTGCTTTCTCACATATCCATATTGGAACACTAGATGCACCATGAAGAACCAATGGTATCCCAACTTTTTCATTTATGATTTTTAAACGTTCAAGATCAAGCTTTGCAGTGTTTTTAAATTTATATGCACCATGCGAAGTACCAATAGCGACAGCAAGAGTATCAATACCAGTTTTTTCTACAAACTCAACAGCATTATTTGGATCGGTTAATATAGCATCTTTTTCTTCTATACTACGCTCTTCTACACCTGCAAGTTTACCAAGTTCAGCCTCAACTGATACTCCCCGTACATGAGCATAATCAACAACACGCTTAGTTACAGCAATATTTTCTTCAAAATCAAGAAAAGACCCATCAATCATAACTGAAGTAAAACCTGCATCAACACACTTGATAGCAATTTCATAATCTTCACCATGATCAAGATGCATCGCCAAAGGCACAACCGCTTCTTTACTAGCATTTTTTACAATACTAGTTATGTAACTCATACCAGCATATTTAATGACACTTGGGGTAATTTGAAGAATAGCAGGAGACTGCTCTTCCACCGCCGCTTCAACAATAGCCTTTACACTCTCAAGATTTTGAACATTAAACGCACCTATAGCATAACCGCCATTTCGTGCGGCAACCATTAACTCTTTATTAGTTACAAGCACTTCTAAGTCACACTCCAATATTCAACCTTAATGCTGCTGACCTTAATATTTAATTGCATCCAAAGAATCAACACTAAATGAAACAATTGTAAGGAATACGGAAAAAACGTGGTTAAACAATTAAGTCTTTATTCAGATGGTGGCGCAAGAGGTAATCCAGGACCTGCAGCAGCAGCTTTTTTAGCAATAGAAAACACTGAAATAATTAAAAATGGTTCACGATTCTTAGGTACACGTACTAACAATCAAGCAGAATACGAAGCCTTAACCATGGGTTTAGAATACGCTATAAGTACTGGAGCTCAAGAAATAATCTGTTACTTAGACAGCGAACTCGTCGCGCGTCAAATGAAAGGCGAATATCGCGTAAAAAATGTTGAACTTGAAAAATTATACCTTAAAGCACACGCGTTACGAGTTCGTTTCAAAAAAGCAGAATTTTATAATGTCTCCAGAAATAACTACTTTATAAAAAAAGCCGATGCTCTTGTAAACAAAACATTAGATGAACAAACATAAACGTTACTGCTCAAAATGGGTGCATAACGTTATTTGAGAATTTTCACCAATAGGGAAGATAAGCGGTTGGAGTGATCTTGTAAATAAGATGGTGTGGTAACATGTTAAAGCGTTTATCTTGAGCAAGAAGTAGTAAAAAACGGTATGATTTGTGGAAAACATCGATACAAATGTGTTGCCTGTGGACGTATTTTTGTAGAAGACGATAAGCGAACCAAGGGTGTGATTGTTAAAATAGCAATGTACGCAATACTTTACTCGCTTGGTAAAGCGTCTTTTAACATGTTAGCACACATTTTTAACACGTAATCATTGATGTATTGTTGGATTGTGGAAGTTTGTGTAAAAATGTTTGTGTTAGAAGGTTTTGGTGAGATTGTGAGGTGGAATTTAATGAGGTATGCTATTTTGTTTGTTTGAAAAAAAGCAAGTTTTGGGTTCTCCTCAAAGTTGTTTTTGATTGTAGCAAGTGGAGAGTTGTGACATGAGTGCTTGTCATAGTGAAACACGCAACTTTCCGACGACTCTACGAAAGTTTAACATTTAGAGTAACACGTTTTTTACATGGATGGAGGATGCTTTTTTCAAAAGTATTGTCTAAAGATCGACATGTTTTTGGTAAATCGCATACTTTTACTATAGGTGAAAATTCAAGTTAGGTTTATTTATAAAAAATTAGGGGTAGAACCTTCTTGTAGTTCTTGGAAATGGGATTGCGTCAATAATGTTGTCTAGGTCCATCATCCATACAATGAGACGTTCTACACCCATGCCAAAGCCAACATGAGGTACGGTACCGTATCGTCGTAGGTCGAGATACCATTCATAGTCTTCAGGATTTAAACCTTGAGTTTTCATGCGTTGAACAAGTATATCTTTGTTGTCTTCTCTTGCACCACCTGTGCTGATTTCGCCAATTCTTGGAACCATCATATCTACACTCATGGCAACCTCTGGGTGATCTTGATATGTTTTGCAATAAAACGCTTTAATTTCTGTTGGGTAATCGTATACAAAGAAAGGTTGTCCGAAATCTTCAGCAAGTACCTTTTCATCCTCATAACCAAGATCAGATCCCCAATCTAATGTAGGATTTTTAGGTTTTAACCGTTTAATGGCTTCGTTGTAGGTAATTCTTGGAAAAGGAGTTTTAATTGTTTTTAATTTATTTATATCGGCACCAAGTTCAGTGAATTCTTTTTCACATTTCTCAGCTACACTTTGACATATATGAACCATTAAACCTTCTTCAAAATTCATAAGGTCATTCATGTCTGCAAATGACCATTCACCTTCCATATGCCAATATTCGGTTAAATGACGAATTGTTCGACTTTTTTCTGCTCTAAACGAAGGCGCGATACAATAAACTTTTTCAAGAGAATACATAAGAATTTCAAGATAAAGTTGACTACTTTGAGTCAGGTACAGTTGCTGGTCAAAATATTTTAGGCCAAACAATGTTGAACCACCTTCTACAGCAGCAGAAATAAACATTGGAGGAGAAACTTCAGTATAACTCTGTTTATCAAAATATTCCCGTGCAGACGCGAAAACTTGGTTACGAACCTTCATGACCAAATTCATTTTTCGACTTCTCAACCAAAGATGTCGCATATCACGGATGAATTCTTCACTTTTATCTTTCCCTATAGGAAAAATTTCAGCCAACCCAACAATATTAATATTTTCTACACTAATTTCATACCCGCCAGGTGCACGTTTATCCTCACATACAACGCCCTCAAGAGATAAACTAGATTCAATTGTTAATTTTTGTGCTTCACCCCACGCAACACTGTTCTTTTTTACTGTACACTGAATAATTCCTGTAGAATCACGTAATACAAGAAATATGAGATCTTTTCCTTCTCGTTTACGATAAATCCAACCTCTAATTTGGACTGTTTGATCTGGACAACATCCACTTAAGACATCATTAATCTTTTTTAAAGCCATTACAATCAACCGTTTTCATTAATTTATCTATAAGTAACCTAAATTTCTATCGCATAAAGACTTGCAGATTTCTCTGTAAGGCTTTGATAAGTAAATCAGGTTTACTTCGGGTATATCATATTTCTGTTTCAACAGAGTTATAGTTATATTTTTAACAAATGTAAAGGTGTTTTCTGCGAATAAAATCAGCTTTATCAACTTTTTTAGTTATCAGCTGTTATTCGTGTTTTGCAGTTCGGGAATTGTTGAATTTGTTATATAGTAAGTGTTTAAAATTTTTGGTTGTAGGTTATTGTTATCTCGTATATGAAGTAAGAAAGTAAAAAAATTTCATAAATGATTTTATTATTTGTAGATTCTAAAATTGTGTGTATAATGCATAAATGATTTAAATAATACGTGTTTAAAGCATAAATACCGTAATAATTCGCTAATAAAATTCACGTTCTACCACTGAACACCAAGATTGTCTAATGTCTAAAGGTAACTTCCGAAAACACAGTTTACATTTCAAATCAACAAAAACAAAAAACACACAACAACTACAACATACAAATTTACCTAACTTTACCTCTATCAGCAATAACTAATCTTTGAAGATTGTCTAAAAAAATAAAAGGTATATATCGACAAAAAAATAAACAAGCAGCATACGAGTGTTATGTTTTTAAAAATTAACACGTAAACAATTCGTTATTGTACTGTATCCTCGCTAATGGTTGTCATCAAAAATTTTATATTCGTAATTTTGGCGTTAAATTTGCTGTTAAGTAACTGTGTTGTAATGTTTTTAGTGTTGTTTCTTGTGATAGTTTTTCTTAATATCGATAAGGTTATATTACGTGTTAAAGTTTGATGAAGTGTATTTGGGGAAAATAGAAAGTATGGTAAAGTATATTTTCGTTACAGGCGGCGTGTTAAGTTCAGTTGGTAAGGGTATTTTAACATCTTCCATTGGAAAAATGCTTCAGGCAAGAGGGTTAAATCCTACAGTTGTAAAAAGTGATCCATACGTTAATGTTAATGCTGGAACAATGAATCCTTACATGCATGGTGAAACTTTTGTCACTGATGATGGAGGTGAAACTGATTTAGATTTAGGTTGGTATGAGCGTTTTCTGGATTTAAGTCTTAAACAAGATAACAGTATAACTACTGGCGCAATTTACAAGTCTGTAATTGAAAAAGAACGTAATGGTGACTATCTTGGGCGTTGTGTACAAATAGTTCCGCATATCACAAATGAAATAAAAAATCGTATTAAAAACGCGGGTAAAATAGCAAATGCTGACGTAGTTCTAGTAGAGGTGGGTGGAACAGTTGGTGACATTGAGGGTCTGCCTTTTCTTGAAGCAATTCGTCAAATGCGTATGGAAGAAGGTTACGAAAATACTCTCTATGTACATGTTGCTCTTGTACCAATTCTTGACGTAACACAAGAAATGAAGACTAAACCTTTACAACATAGTGTAAATGAATTGCGACGTATAGGCATTCAACCAGACGTTATTGTTGCAAGAAGCACTAACATGATTGATAACGAAACACTACATAAAATTGCATTATTTGGCACTATCCCAGAAAACGCAGTATTTTGCGCCAACAATGCAGAATCCGTCTATCAAGTACCACTAATATTAGACAAACAAGGCATGGGCGACTTTGTATGCCAAAGACTAGGTTTTAACTGCCCAACAAAAGAATACACAGAATGGCAAACATTTATTGACGCAACCATCAACCCAGAACACGAAACAAAAATCGCCCTAGTAGGCAAATACTCTGGCTTAACAGACTGCTACGTAAGCATGAGTGAAGCCCTAAAACACAGCGGTGCAACATACAAAACCAAAGTACACATCACCTACATAGAAGCAGAAAAATACGAAAAAGACCCACAAAGCATCAAAGAACTCACAAATTTTGACGGCATCTTTGTCCCATACGGATTTGGTCCAAGAGGAACCGAAGGTAAAATTGCCACCATACAATACGCCAGAGAAAACGACATACCATTTCTAGGCATATGCTACGGCTTCCAACTTGCAACCATAGAATATGCACGCAACGTCTGCAACCTAAAAGACGCAAACAGCACAGAAATCAATCCAGAAACCCCACATAAAATAATCGACCTAATGCCAGAACAAAGAGGCACAGAATACAAAGACGCACCAATGCGAATAGGCACACATAAAATCCGCCTACAACCACACACCACAATCTACAACCTATATAAACAAGAAGAAATCACAGAACGCCACCGTCACCGCTTCGAAGTCAACACAGACTACATAGAAATTCTAGAGAAAAACGGACTAGTTTTCTCAGGAAAAAGCATAGACGGCAAAAGAATGGAAACAATAGAACTACCAAACAAATATTTCTACATTGCAACACAATTCCACGGAGAATTCAAAAGTCGTCCAGGCAAAGCATCACCCGCATACAAAGGATTCATACAAGCCTGCATAGATAAAAAAATAGGCAAACCAAAACCAACATTTGCCTAAAAAATATTTCAGCAAATGTCAACATTATGAGTTTGACATCAATCCCTAACTCTGCAGTCTTTTGGCAATATATTCTTTTTTAGCATCTTCCATATCCTTTAAATTTAGCTTAAAGCCATTTTTTGATTTATAGCTAAATTTAACTGATTTTTAAAAAAACTAAGAGGACATATTACCAAAAAAATGAAGAGATACGGATTAATGCTTCATTCTACTAAAAGCCCATGTACCAATAAGTATCATCACAACATCAAATATACCAATAATTGCTAAATTAATGTACAACGGATTTGTAGGTGTCCAAGATGAACCTAAAATAACTGTCCGCAAAGCATCTACACCGTAAGATAGAGGATCAAGTTTTGAGGCAAATTGCAACCAACCAGGTATATCTGCACCTGTTGTTGGAAATAGTGCACCACTTAGAAAGAACAAAGGAAGATTAATGAATGTTTGAATAGCACCAAAATTTTCCAAACTACCTATGAAACTAGCAATGATTAAACCAATACTCACTAAACCAAATGTAATAAGAAGCATTATTGGCAACACTGAAAGCAATGTTACAATATTGAAGGGTATACCTATAAGAAAACCAAACGCGAACACTATTAGACCTTGAAGCAATGCTGCTGTACTATCCCCAAGCATTTTACCAATAAATATACTAAATCTAGAGATAGGAGCAACAAGTATTTCTTTCATAAACCCAAATTCTTTATCCCAAATTACGCTTATACCCATAAACATTGCTGTAAATAACAGAGTTTGACCTATAATTCCTGGAAATAAAAAGTGTTGATATTCTATACCAGGAATTACGATTCGCGCACCAAAACCTGCTGCAAACACAACCAACCACAGTAAAGGTTGGACAAAACTGATTACGACTCTTGCACGATCTCTAATGAAACGTTTAACTTCTCGTAACCAAAGAGTATAGATACCTCTTAATTCAGTCAACGTATTGCCCTCCTGTGAATCGCAGATAAACCATGCAACTCTTTAGCAGTATCATCTCGTATATTACCACCTGTATAATGTAAGAAGACATCTTCAAGATTTGGTTCACATAAAACTATAGATTCAATATAAATATTGTTTTGATTTGCAAGTTCAACAATTCGCGGCATAGCAGCTTTACCATTTGGAACTGTAACTTCAAGAATTTCTTTCGCATGATGTTGATTAGCAAATCCAAGCCATTTAGTTAAAAGTTCCTCGAGAATTTTGTTATCATTTGATTTAATAGCTATAACATCTCCTTCAAGGGTACCTTTGAGATCTTGTGGCGAATCAAGTACAACAATTTTGCCATGATCCATAATTGCAATACGATCTGAAAGCCTATCTGCTTCATCCATGTAATGTGTGGTTAAGACTACTGTTATGTCATTTACTTCCTTTAACTCTTTAATGTAACGCCATATGTGGTCTCTTGTCTGAGGGTCTAAACCTACAGTAGGTTCATCTAGAAACAAAACTTTGGGTTGATGGATCAATCCTCTACCTATTTCAAGTCTACGCCGCATTCCACCGCTGTATGTGCGTAATAAATCATCCGCGCGGTCTTCAAGTTCAACCAATTTTAGAACCTGTAATATCCGTTCACGCTGTATTGATGCTGGAACACCATACAAATTTGCATGCATTAACAAGTTTTCTCTTCCTGTTAAGCGATCATCAATGCTTGGGTCTTGGAAAACTATTCCAATTGACTTGCGTACTTTCCCTGATTCTTTGACAACATTATACCCATCTACTGTTGCTGTTCCTGATGAGGGTTTAAGAATTGTGCATAACATCGAAACTGTGGTTGTTTTTCCAGCACCATTAGGTCCTAAAAGTCCAAAAATTTCGCCCTTGTCAACACTAATATTTAGGTTGTCGACTGCTTTGAAAGTGTTATATGTTTTTGTTAATTGATCGGTTTTTATGACATGAGTCATTAATTATCAAATCGCGTCAGCATAGGTAATAATTGGCTGATTTAAGGTTTTATAAAAAAACAGTGAAAAATAGCATTCTGATTTTTATATGGGTTTTGTTAAAAACTGGTGATGTCACAAACTATCAGATTAACTGAAAACTAACTAAATTTTGTATCTGGTTTATTTTGTTTGATTTATTATTTGTATGGGTTCTTTTACGTGTTTATTTGTTTATTGTTTCATGCACTACATATTGCGTTTGTCATTTACACGTTTTTACATTATCTATTGTAGCAAATAGTCAAATTCTACAACATGTTTGTCGTGTAAATATTATATATGATGCTTGTTTGTGTGTTTGAGTTTGTGTGATTTAGTTAGAAGAAAACCTATTGACTTTTGCTCCAAAAACAGACTAAAAATAATTATTTTAAAAAATAGAAATTATAGAAATTTTTCGTATGTTGCTAACGCAGAATTTGTTGCTTTCAATACAAAAATTTTTCCTGTACCATGCTCTGCCAAGTCACCGAGAAATACATAAAATGGTCCTTGAGCATTTTGATTCGCATCGATCTTTACTTTTGGCTTTATACCATCAATTGTAAAGGTTGGCATCATCAACTCCATTACACCATTTACAATAATTTTTCCTCCAATCATAAATGCACCCGCACGTGACGCACAATCTTTTTCAACATATATAGTACCATCACTCATATGGTAACCAAGATATCTGCCTGCAGAACCTTTGATTTTAATTGTTCCACCTTGCAAATAACAACCTACATTCGTACCTACGTCACCATCAATAATAATTAAACCACCTTTCATACCAGTACTTGTACCTCTATAAGTTGAAGCGGTATAATCACCTGAATTACCATGAATTTCAATAAGACCTTTTTTCATTTCACAACCTGTCCATCCACCCGAGTTACCATTTATCACAATTTTACCACCCGCTAATTTCTCACCTGTGTGCATACCTGCATCACCATTGATAATAATTTCACCAGTTTTCATACCTTGCCCAACACGTTTAACTTTGGAAAAATCACCTGTAAGAACAACAGTAGGCATTTCAATGGTACTATCTTCAATCACATTGAAAGCATCACCAAGCGTGATTGTTTCTTTACCTTCAGTGATTAACAAATTTTTAATTTCTTCAACACTTTTCCCAGTAAACACATCAACACTGATACATGCTGCCTGGATTGGTACGTCAAATATTCGTTTAGGAGTCAGGGTTATCATATTTAGACACTAGCCTTAATACCTATTTTTTCTGGAACCTTGATATAATGATCTGTAACTGGGTAATTATCAAATTCTATTGTCCAGTATTTTTTGAATTTACTTTTCAATTCGTCATCGATTCGACATGGCTCCTTTGTTTGCACATCAAGCCATATTGTTCTACCAGGTCTAACAGCTACAATTTCTTTATCTTTAACAACAATTTCGCCATCTTTAATAGTATAAATAGCGTTACCAAATGCTCTTCTTACAGGTTTATAATTCTGAGCAATATCTGTTGTTTCAGGATTAATATCATAAATTGCCACATCAGCTTCTGCACCTATACCAAGATGACCTTTATCTTTAAGACCTAACGCTTTAGCCGTGCCTGCACGTGTAATAATTGCCAATTCATACAACGTATATTCCCTATCAAGAGTAGGTAACAAACTTTTCTTTTGAGCTTTCTTGTTACAATTCTTTAAAGTTGCTTCCCTTGCTTTTCGACTATATAACCATGCAAAAACTCTGGGGTAATGATAAAATGGTCCACCATTTGGATGATCTGTTGTCATAAATACTTTCCAAGGATCTTTAACCATCAACGATAATTCTAACCCAATTGACCATTGAATTGCGTTTACTGCATTTTTTCTTTTGAACTCAAAAGGTATGATACCACCACTGGCTTCCGTTTCTACATCACTATTTACCCATTTATTATGACCACCCAACTCATAAAGTGAAAACTCAAATGGACCATCAGCAGTCATAGTTGTGGTATCTGCAAAAGTAACTTGTCCAATATCAATAGTCATGTGATTGTGTGCATTTAAATAATTAGCAATTTCTGCAGCACCTGATTTAAAGTGTGCCCAATTATCACCTGCAAAACTACTAAATTGTATATGTGTTATATGACCAACCGGTTTATCACCTTTATAGAAACTTTCAAGTGCTTGCATAGTCTCTATTGTTGTTTTATAATTTCCAGGTATTCCCAAATTGTTTGTGTGAAGATGTATTGTGTGAGGCATGTTTAACATGGTATTAACTTTTGCTAATCCTTTAATAATGTCTCTTGGTGTTAAACCAAAATTGGGCACTTGATCATCTAAACTATGAACGTTACGACCAAAACCCCAAGATTCTAAGCCACCCGGATTGACGATTTTTATAGCATAGCTACGTGTGGCACGTATCATCCATGCAATGTGTCTTGCACATTCATCAAGATCATCTTTTGCAATGTTTTCAAGTGCAAACCACCAATCACCTAGTAGAGTGAAAGAGGCTTTGTCAATTAGGGGTATATCATTTAGTTCTTCATGAGCGTGCTTTGCTTTCATAGCTGCCATAGATGGATTCATAACTGACGTGTAGCCCATTTTTGAGTAACGATATCCTGTAACATAAGTAGATGGAATAGAGTAGCCTGTTCCACTACGTGTTAAAGCTGTTTTTCGAACAGCATCTTTAACATGATCATCTGGACGTAACATCCTACCAAGATTAACTTCAGAACCTGCAATGTGACTGTGAAGATCAACACCACCAGCCATAACTGTTAAACCTGAGGCATCAATTATCTGGGCATTACATTCATTGACTTTTTTAACTATTCGACCATCTTTAATGGCTATATCCATTTTTTGGCCGTCAATCTTGTTAGTAGGGTCAAACACAAAACCATTTTTAATTAAAATTTCAGTCATTTAGTTACCTCCAGCTATATTTTTGTTTCCAAAATCGTCTAGTTTTTCGACTTTTTCAGTTTTTTGTGCTTTAATGACACGAACTTTTTCAAGAATTTGTCTGATTATTTCTTCATCAGTAGGTACACCTTTTGGTGCTTCAACAACTTTCTTTAAAGAAATAGCTATAGAATCCATACGGTAAGCTGTGCCTGCTTGCTCTATACCACACCATTGTGCGGGAAACACTACATCACCCAATCTTGATATTGCATTCCAATCAGGATTAATAGTGATTAATGGGTGTTTCAACATGTTTTTAACAGAACTTTTGGGAAAATGTGCACCTGGGTCTGCTGAGATAACAAGTGTTGCATCGTTATCACCACGTCTTAGTAAATCATTTGCAGTGAATTCGCCAGGATTATATTGTGGATATCCTTGTGAAAAGTCTAACGCAAATGGATAACCTGTTTGCCACGCAAAAACTGTATTTGCACCTGTAACGTTAAAGTGTCCTCTCATGGGAGAGACAACAAATTTTGTTTTCCTATTAAGATCACGGGTTAATGCAATTGCAATTTCAACGTTTCTGAATCTGCCAACACTTTGAGTTAAACCTAAACCAAAAAAAATCGCGCCAAATTCAGCATTTACCATAACATTTACGATTTCACGTAAATATTCAACAGGAACACCACCAACAACATCAACATCTAATTCCTGATCAAGGGCTAAACAACGCATAGCACCAAATATTTCATAATCCTTATTTGGTTCAACTTTAACAAAATAATCCGCAACATCAGCAGTCATTGTTTTTCTTACATCAAAAACAACCATTTTACGCCCAGCTCTTATCAACGATTGCGGAGGTGCTTCAACAGTTGCTGCTTGCGAATCTGCCTGTTGATAACGAACTTGAGTCCGCCTCATTGTCAAAGCCACCTTCTTCTGACTTGCCTGAGCTTTCAGTTTTTGAACATACCCTTTAAATTCACTTTTTTCAAATCTACCTTCAGTGAAAGCAGTATATCTTTCAACATGCCTTGGATGTGAACTCCAAGGATCACATGCCCAGTAAACAATCAAATCAGCACGATGCCTAATTTGTCCTAAAGTAGCAGTAGGTATACCAATTTCTTGTATAGCCATAACTGACGGCCCATGACATACACTACAACAATTATCTAATGCACCACCTAACTCTTCAGCAAGTTCTACACCAACATGCTGAGTTTCACTTGAAGAACTTGTCCAACCAAACAACAAAGGATATTTTGCATCTGTAAGAATTTGTGCCGCTTTACAAATTGCTTCATCCATAGACACAGGCACAAGTTTACCATTTTTCCGTATATGAGGCTCAAGAATACGCTCTTCACTTTTGTAACCATGAACCATTTTTGCTTCACAAACAGCACACCCATTTTTCATTTTAACAATCTCATTGTTTTCCACCGTTATTTCAAGATCATCACATAAACAACCACATATTGGACAAACAACAGATTTGATTATTTTTCCCATAACAATTACTTCCCAAATTCTTGTTTTAAAAGCTCATCTAAAGTTAAAACAGGCTTATCAGGAGCTGGCTCAACTTCAACTTCAAAACCTCTAAAAGTAGGCATACCGATACTGTCTGTTTCCGAACTACAAATAACATTTGCCCAAATACCACATGGTATAAAAACAATACCAGACATTGCACCATGAGGATACTTTTTTGCTTTAACAACAACCGAACCAAACTGAGACGTCACTTGAACATTCATACCATTCTTCAAACCAAGCTTTTTAATGTCACCAGAATCCAAAAAACAAACTGCAACATTATCAAAATATTCTTGAGAACCTTTTCCAAGCTCTTTACCTACACCTTGATCAATTGTCCTGCCAGTAATTAAAGTTACACGGAGTTTTCGCTCTACCATGACCTTCTCCAACCACGCTACAATAAGCAATTTATTCAGTTATATTTATGTCTAGGTTTATTTACAGGCTTTATATAAGCAAAACACAACTAAAACCCTCTTCTCAAACACTATAAAACAGTTATCTACATAAAAATGGAGTGCAAGACAACTAATAAACTAAACATCACTTTAACTCACAAAACAAAACCAAACAAAAATACAAACCACACACACCAACAACCAAAAAACACAACCACACACAATTTACAAAAAACCAACAAAACTACCCAACCTCTCCCACAAACACAAAATCAACCACAACAACCCCAAAAACAAATGAAAACAAACCAAAACCAACAAAAACACACTTAACAAACTCAAACTCCCACATTAATTCAGCCAAACAATAACCCACCTACTCTAAACCATACACCTAAAACTGTATTTTATTACCCACCATCTTTATTTTTTCAACCTAAAAATGCCCCTTCCAAATCGCCTCACATTAAACTGATAACAATTTTACATCAAAACAAAAACATTAATTCGCCCACGAAACATACAACATACATCTGCAAAACGAAAAACAGACACAATCAACTTTAACCGAATTTCACCACATGATCTGAACCAATCACATCTAAATCTAACTCTTCACTATTGTGAATTTTTCGCTTTTTTGCACTATGATCTCTATTTGATGAGATTTTATAAGAGATTTTAGTTGTTTATGGCAGTATTGTACTATAAATGTTTGTTTTGTATGAGTGTGATTTTTGAGTTTTTTAATTAGTTTTGGTCAATAAAAGTAATCTGTCTGTGGGTTGTTTGAAAAATGTGTGTAATTAAATTTTTGATAGTTCAAACAGAATTTATATGAAAAAAACATATGATTAAGTAATGTGTTTGTGTATTAATAAAAACTTTTTTAACATCAAAAAACTAATAACAACAAAGTGTTATCATTCTCCAATTTATTTTAAGCCTTTTAGTATTAGTTTTTTTAACTTGCTTATTTCCCTCAAAATATCTTTTAGCAATTCTTTATCAATGCTACATATTCTGTCAAATTATTCAACCAAAAATAAAAGTTTCCAAATTTTTAATGTGGATACTGTAAATGTAGGGGTCTATTTCTTAGGGGAATGTCAAAAAGCTAAGATTATGTTAAATTATTGACAACACTCAAATATTGTGCTAATGTTGTTATATGCGAGAACTTTAGCACAATTTAGGTAGGTTATTATGTATATAAAAAGAAAAATCGAACAAAAACTACTAGACCTATCCGCCTCGTTCCCTGTTGTAATGGTAACTGGAGCAAGACAAGTAGGAAAAACAACATTATTAAAACAATTAAGCGAACCCGAACGTAAGTTCGTCTCTCTCGACATACCTAATAATAGGCTAATGGCTATTGAAGAGCCAACATATTTTTTGGCGAAATACGCACCTCCTGTAATAATAGATGAGTTCCAGTATGCCCCTAATCTTCTACCCTATATCAAGGCGTATGTTGACGAGCACAAAAACTATGGTGATTTTTGGTTAACTGGCTCTCAGAATTTTGTTTCTATGAAGAATGTGTCTGAAAGTTTGGCGGGGCGGGNAGGGCTTATTCATTTATTTAGTCTTTCCAATTCAGAGATAACAGGAACACTTTTTGATGAATACACAACAAACTTTGATAAACTAATACTACGGCAAAAAACGGTTACACCTATGAGCAAGGCAGACGTTTTTGCCAAAATCCTCAAAGGGGGTATGCCTCAAACTTTTGAGAATTTACCTGCAACTTTGCAGGATTACTTTGATTCATATTGCCAAACGTATCTTTCAAGGGATATTAAAGATTTAGCGCAGGTTGCTGATGAGCTTTCATTTTACAAATTTATGCAAATATGTAGCAGTTTAGCAACAGAGATGGTGGATTACACCGGTATATCTAAAAAAGTGGGTATTACGGTGAGTAAAACAAAAGAATGGATTTCTATTTTAGTTTCTTCAGGTATTATCATTCTTTTGCAGCCTTATTTCAACAATGCACTAAAACGAGTGATTAAAACGCCAAAGATATATTTTATGGATACAGGGCTTTTGTGTTATTTGCGTGGTATTGATGATGCTGAGGTGTTGATGAAGAGTGTTAATAGCGGCGATTTTTTTGAGAATTATGTGGTTAGTGAGGTTTACAAGAGTTTCACTAATGTAGGTAAGCGTCCGCCGCTTTATTATTATCGTGATGCTAATAATCGTAAAGAAATCGACCTTGTAATGGAACATAATGGGGTTGTGTATCCTATTGAGGTCAAGGAAAGTACTAATCCTGATAAAAAGGTGGTCAAAAATTTTGATGCGGTTAAGCCGGTTGTAAATGAAAAGATGAAAATCGGGACAGGTAGTGTTATTGCTAATTGCAATGATATTTATCCTCTTGGTAAAAATGTTTGGGCCGTTCCGCACTGGTTTATTTAAGTCATGTTTCAAACTAGTTTAGTTCCAAACTCCAACACACTAATAAGCAAACCAAACAAAACCATAGACACCTCCAAAATTTTGGAATATCAAATAGTCTTGCAAGTCAAATGCTTCAACCTTGTACGAAAAGTCAAATGCTTACGCTTAATACTGTATATACTAAACCAGACTGTTTTCGTTTAATTAATCGATTCCATCACCAAAAACTGAACCAAATATGCGCCCAAAAAGAGCAAAAAATAACAACGAACGTTACTAATAGTATTTATACTGTATAACTATTGTATAACACTGTAAACAGGTGGAAACATGATATCAAATAAAACAAGACAAGAAAAAATCCTCACAGTCATAGCAATAGACCCAACCACAGATGTAACAACAAACGATCCAGCACACATAGTATCATTCGGCGAATACGTAACATATCAACATGACAATAAATGCGAATATTACGGAAAAACAGCACCAATAATATGGTTAACACCACTTGTAAAATACACAGAACCATTCCCTTATGCAATAGGTTCAAAATGGAAACTTGAAATAAAAGAAAACAACACAATCAATTTGATAGAACCATAATGAGCATAACAAATATGAAAACTCGCCAAAACAACAAATGTTCTAACATGATTTGCCAATCAACATCAACCCTAAACAACCACAAAAAATATTACAGACACCAAATAAACCAACACACAACAACCATAGAAAAACTAAATCACCAATTAAACTCGCCAAATTCCAATTCACAAAACCAACAACCCTGGTTCACACCAACACTAAGAGAAAAAATAGAAAAAGCACAACGTAACCAATTAACCAACCAAGAATACGCAACAGTACTACACGAAATAGCAGAAATTTCAACTAATTTTTATCCAGTAAAACATGGTCAATGCATAGCTATAAAAATACTCACAGGAGAAATCGTTGAAACAGCTGAAAAAGAATTAGATTTACTAAAAAAAATACAATGTAAAAATTTTGGTTCACCCATTTTTGTATGGAAAGTAGGGTTTAATTCTTTTGCAGGTTGGAAAGCTTGGCGGTAATAACAAATAAAAAAACATACGTTAACAATAGGGCGTTCGTAGATGTTACAGGAGTCATTGTTAACACCTCAAATAAACAGCAAATCAAATTTAATGGCAACAGCCTTATTGATACAGGGTTCGATCAAGGGATTTTTCTTCCCAACAAATATTTAAAAGACTTAACAGATTTAGGAGTAATACCACTTCAACGCCCATTACGTTTGCAGATGGCAGTTGTGGTGTTGCGTTTTCATGTATTGGAGTTTTACATAAAATTGAAGATTGTTGTTTGAAATCTGAAAAAGAGGTTGTTGTTTTGGTACATGGAAAAGATGAAGAAGATTCTACAATAATAGTGGGAATGGGGGCTCTGCAATATTTTACAGTTATATTTGAAGGGATAAACCAAGTTTTCAGTATGTCTGAAGATTTTTTTTAAAATACAAGAAACACAAAGACTAAAATCTGCCTTACCCACAGCTATGAATCATTTTCGCACATTTAAAACCCAAAAAAACAAACAACACCTCTTAAAAAACCCACAAGATACCACTTGCGAAATAAAATTCTCTGCCAACTATGATGAATCACCCACCCGTGCACACTTTTATTTGCAGGACTCTTTGGAACATTTAATCCCTTAAAATTTACCTCTTTAGAGTTCAGTATGGATTTGGGACTCTTGTTTTAGCAGGTTTTTTTGCGTTTAGTTTATTTGTTACTTTTAGAAAACGCCAACCCATCGTACTTGCCCTACCAGAATTAGCACAAATTATAAGTTTACCCACAGCAACAAAAAAACTACCATAACATTAGGCAAAATACCCATCAAGAATGCAACTCGCACACCACCAACACCAAAAACAAAAACAAAAACTCAAAAAAACCCCAAACCAACCAACCACAAAAAAACAAAAAACAAACATTTAACCAAAAACAACAAACCATAACACCATAAAAAACATGCCTAAAACATACGTTAAACCACATTTCCACCAATATACAACCACTACAAAGTAGTAAACATTTTATAAAGACACATCGCTATTTTTATTGATGATTTATATGACTCAAGCGCAGGAAATGCCAACAAAAAAAGTAACAACAATAAACACAAAAGGCCAAGTTACCATTCCCCAAACACTACAAGAAAAACTAGACATAACACCAAAAACCAAACTAACAATCTACACAAAAGACAACAAAATCATCATAGAAAAAATAGACACACCCACCACCACCGCCACAACTACTGTTGATGATTTAGAGAAACAATGGGATAAAATAGTTACAAATATAGCTAAAAAAGGATTAAAAATATCAGAAACCGAAATTCAAAAAGAAATAGACGCATACAGAGCAGAAAACAAAAGATGAAACGTTAATGATCAGAGTTGTATTGGATACCAACGTTTTAATTAGTGTCATACTTTCTAAGGGCAAACCATACGAGCTTTTCATGAAAGCTGTTTCAAAAAAATTCGTGTTGGTTGTTTCTGATTTACTTTTAAAAGAATTTGAAGGAGTCATACGAAGACCAAAATTCAAGTTTACCGATGAGGAACTCTGCGAGATATCTTATAGTCTGAGGCAGTCGGCAGAAATAGTAGAGGTAGTTTCAAAATTTAATATAGTTTCACGAGATTTCAAAGATGACATAATTCTTGAGACCACTTATGATGGAAAAGCCGATTTTATTGTTTCGGGCGATGATCATTTGTTGTCACTAAATAGTTTTAGAGCTATTAACATCGTTAGTGTCAAAGAAATGCTGACGTACCTTGAAAATTTTTAGACATAAAACAACACTTTTACTAAAACAAAATGGATAGATATTGTTCTGTTTCCACATTGCAGCAAAGTCAATAATTGTGGAAAACATGAGAACAAGTGTTATTTCGAATTGTACTTTGAAACACGTACAAATGTAATTTAAACTTACTATAAATCACTCAATTAAAATACTTCATGACACAACCAACGATTCCACTATATCATACAAAAACCTGAAAATACATTTGTTGAAAACTTTAACATGCTAAACCAATATCAGATATAGTCTTAGAATTTGCGGGTTTTATGATAAAGGTTAAAAGTGTAAAGATGATTTCCTGTTTAACATTGGAAGTATTTGGTATGACTAAATCGTCTGTTATTTCTGGTTTCTACAAACTTACTCCTAAAGAACGTCTTGCAATTGTAAAAGATTTTGCAGGCTTAACCGATGACGAAACACAACTTATTGAACAAACATGTGCATTACCTCTTGAAGTTGCTAATCACATGGTTGAAAATGTTATAGGCATATTTCCTGAACCCTTAGGTATTGGCACAAATTTTTTAATTAATGGTATCGAATACCTTATACCAATGGCAACTGAGGAACCAAGTGTTATAGCCGCTGCCAGTAATGCAGCAAAAATGGTTCGTGAAGGTGGAGGTTTTCACACAAGTAGTACACCACCTATAATGATTGGACAAATTCAAGTTGTCAAACTAAAAAACGTTAAAGAAGCTAAAGATAAAGTTCTAAGCATTAAAGATGATATTTTGAAAAAGGCTAAAGAACAAGATTCTGCACTTATTCATTATGGTGGGGGTCCACGAGATGTTGGAGTAAGAATTATAGATACAACTATGGGTGAGATGCTTATTGTTGAATTATATGTTGATTGTAGAGATGCTATGGGAGCTAACGCGGTT
This sequence comes from Candidatus Bathycorpusculum grumuli, assembly GCA_009776805.1. GTDB lineage: Archaea > Thermoproteota > Bathyarchaeia > Bathyarchaeales > Bathycorpusculaceae > Bathycorpusculum > Bathycorpusculum grumuli. The sequence continues at coordinate 19,900 of WRNB01000025.1, forward strand.
AATACAATGGTTGAAGCTTGTTCACCTCTAATTGAGCAAGTTACTGGAGGTAAAGTTTGTTTAAGAATTATTTCCAATCTTGCTGCTAAACGGCTTGTTCACGCATCATGTACAGTTCCAAAAGAGGCAGTTGGAGGTGAAGCAAATGTTGAAGGTATTGCATATGCATCAGCTTTTGCAGAAGCAGACCCTTATCGTGCTGCAACACACAATAAAGGTGCTCTTAACGGTATAATAGCTGTCGTCTTGGCCACGGGTAATGATCATCGCGCTATTGAAGCTGGAGCTCATGCATATGCTGCTCTAAATGGGCAATACACTTCTTTTGCCAAATGGGTCAAAAATGCTAATGGTGACTTGGAAGGATCTATTGAATTGCCTATGGCAGTAGGTTTGATCGGTGGCGCAGTGAGATCTCATCCAATAGCGAAAATTTGTATGAAAATTTTAGGTGTAAAAACATCTAACGAGTTTGGAGAAGTCTTGGCTGCTGTTGGTTTAGCACAAAATCTTGCTGCTTTACGTGCTCTTTCTAGTGAGGGTATTCAGCGTGGACACATGTCGCTACATGCACGAAATGTTGCAATTACTGCTGGAGTTCCAATGAATCTTGTAGAAACAATTGCAAGTCAAATGGCTAAAGAACGCGCGGTTAATGTAAATCGTGCAAAAGAAATTTTTGATGAAATAAAAAACAAACAATAAACTATTTTTTATGGGCGATTTTTTTGAAAATTTTGCTTGATGAAATGTTTGCTGGTCTAAAAGAATATTTTGAAATTTTAGGTTATAATGTTGTTACAGTTCATGAAGTGGGTTTAAAAGGTGTTAAAGATTATGAAATTGTTGAGTATGCAAAAATTCATGAGTTATTATTGATAACTCAGGATGCTAAACCTGCAGAACTTGCAGAGATAACAGGCATAAAATGTATACTAGTCACAAAAGCGATGATCGTAAAAGTAGTTGATGAAAAAATACGTCAACTTTTTTTATAAACAATAACCTAATTTTGCACAAAACTTTGTTTACATGTTTCGTGTTTATTAAATTGTTTCTGCCATACTTTTTAAATATTTATTCCATAAATAAGCTGCCGCGTAACCTGCAGTAGCCCCTGTTACAAAACCCATAAACACCACCATTATATCAAGCACCCAACTTCTTTGGATAATAAAATTTGGCGTCATTACACTTGCACCATATGTTATTATACCAATTAACATTGTACTAATTGCCATGGCAATTATAAGACGATTACGATTTACTCCCTGTGAAGTACCTTTTATTTTAAATACAAACAAAGTAAAATCCACTAACATGCCAAAAATTACTAAAGCCAGAAAAGTAAATAGCCCCAACGCCGAATTACCAAGAGCAGTAAGCAACCCGCCAACTGCACCCACATAAGTTGCACCAACATTTCTTATAAACAACCCACTAAGAGCTAAAAATACTGATTCAAGAGCTATAGCCATGTAATTAACAGGAGGCGGCAAAAACATGTTCACTACAAAGATAATTGAGCCAAACAATGAAACAATAAAGATACGTTTTATACGGTGCGTTTACAGATTCTCCTTCTACTACTATATATTTAGTTTACATTAAAAAACCTTGCATTTTTCCAAAAACTCATCTTTCCCCACTTTTACTACACCTGAATTTTAACGATAAATATAAATTGTAAGATTAATATAACTTGTAAACATTCAAATATTGACTTATAAATGTAAAACAGGAGAGCACGATAAAAAATTGAGCACACACGCAGAAGATCTAAAACTAAGATTAATGACCATTGAACTTTTACGTACCGCAAAATATAGACACAACATAACCTACCGCGAATTAGGCACAAAAACTGGCCTACCCGTCACAGTTCTAAGCCGCTACGCAAAAGGACATGTCCTTCCAAACACTACAAGAGCAAAACAATTATTACGCGTACTCACAAAACTCGTCGGCTTAGACATTGAACTTAGAAGCAGAATCAAATTCGATGACAACGGCTACTTTGACAATACAGAAATCATTGGAGATTACAACATACTACAACAAGCCGCCAACAACGCTCTATCCAATTTTGCAGGAAAACGTGTAACAAAAGTCTTAACCACAACCAACGACGGCATCCCACTAGGCACTATAGTTGCAAACGCTCTTGGCGTAAACCTAATCATAGCTAAACCTAACAAAAAAGTCGGCGTAAAAAATTTTCTCGAAGAAACATACATCCTTGGACGTGATACAGGCATAGTCATCACACTATACATCCCTAAAGACGCTATAAAAAAACGTGACAGCATACTAATCGTTGATGACCTAATTAAAAACGGAGAAACACAAGAAGCACTTGTAAACCTAATAAAAAAAGCAAAAGCAGAAGTCTCAGGCATATTTGCACTAATCGCCATAGGTGAAGAATGGAAAAAACGCCTAAAAAACAGTCCAGACACACCAGTTGAAGTAATAACCCACATAAAAACCCACACCGACATTTTATAACACAAAACATTTTCAAACCATTACAAAGAGACAACAAAAATGCGTATGATAAAATGGGAAAACCAAGTAGTAATTACTCCAGACCAAACTAAACTCCCTCTTGAAGAGGTTACATTAAAAATAACAACAGTTGAACAAATGGCTGAAGCTATAAAAACTCTACGTATTCGAGGAGCACCCCTACTTGGTGCAGCAGCAGCATTTGGAGTTGCTCTAGGAGCGTACAATTCAAAAGCACAAACACTTCCTAAATTGCTTGCTGACTTGGAAACAGCAGGAACATTAATAAAAAAACAAAGACCAACAGCAGTAAACTTGTTTTGGGCTACTGATAGAGTATTAAACATGGCGCGAGCCTATAAAGGCGATATTAACGGTTTACGGATTGCAGTAGCTATGGAAGCACAAAAAATTGCTGACGAGGATGTTGCACAAAATTACGCGATAGGCAAAAACGGTGCCGTATTAATTGATGATGGAGACACAATTTTAACGCATTGCAATGCAGGCGAATTAGCCACTGTTGAATACGGCACTGCTTTAGGAGTTATAAGAGCAGCTTGGCAGCAACATAAAAAAATTAAAGTTATCGCTGATGAAACTCGTCCTTTGCTACAGGGTGCAAGATTAACCGTTTTTGAATTAAAACGTGACGGCATACCTGTAACTTTAATTACTGATAACATGGCAGGTTATGTCATGAATAAGGGTCTTGTAAATAAAGTCATTGTTGGAGCAGATCGTATTGTTCAAGACGCTGTTTTTAACAAAATTGGCACCTACAGTGTAGCTGTACTAGCTCACGCACATGGCATACCTTTCTATGTAGCTGCACCAAAAAGCACTTTTGATTTAACCTGTAAAGCATCAGACGTTATAATCGAGGAACGTAAACCTGACGAAGTTACCCATGTAGGTTGCCAACAAACCACACCTGAAGGTGTCTCTGTGATGAATCCGGCATTTGATGCTACACCTTTAAAATATGTAACATGCATCATAACCGAAACAGGCATATATAAAAAAGAAGATTTCATAAAATTCAATCCAACATTCCACAAATAACATCACAACCCACCCACATTTTTAAATACCTTCAAGTATCTCGCTTTTTCGATTTAAAACCTAAACTGTAAACACAATATTAAAAAGCACTACCTATAGAATTCATAACTGATTAACTTGAGTGATACAAAAGAAGACACCTCACCTATAGAGTTTCAAACAAACGGCAAACTTTCTGAAAAAGGCATAACTGTAACTGAACAAAGTAACATCGACCAACTCTCATCACGTGGATACGGTACACTAGAAAACAAAAATCTAACATTAACCTACTTTGAAGCATTATATTTACAAAATAAAGGAATGCTTACAATTAAAGACAACAACAACACTGTTGACTTTCAAACAATATTGAACGCTTACCAAAAAATAGATGAAAACGCATGGGTCAACTATCTTGTTTATCGTGACCTTAGAAGCCGTGGATATGTTGTCCGAGAAGGATTTGGCATTAAAACAGAATTCCGAGTTTACGAACGCGGAACATACGGTAAAAACTCCGCAACATACATGATACTATGCATACAAGAAGGTAAACCCCAAAACATAGACAACATAGCAGACATTTTACAACAATGCCAAAACCAAAAGAAAGAATTAGTACTATCAGTTATGAACCGCAGAGGCGAAATAGTATACTACACTACCTCTCAACTAACCTTCAAATAAAACTGAAATCAAAATTAATAAAAAAACAACATACAAAATATTCAAATTATTTACAAACTTGCTTAAACCAAAAATAAATAACAAAACAACCATTATTACACTTACATTATTTAAAAATATTCACATTTTGAAGAAGCACCTCTGAGAAGAGTATAACAAAAAGAAATACAAAGCAATTTAACACTTTATAACTACAATAATCATGAAATGCCCCAAATACGAAACAAAACTGTGTAAAAACAGAACTAAACCACAACAAACAACACTACAAACACAAAAACCACAAACACAAAAACCACAAACACAAAAACCACAAACACAAAAACCACAAACACAAAAACCACAAACACAAAAACCACAAACACAAAAACCACAAACACCACAAAACATCACAAAACATCACAAAACACACCTTCACCCTCACCTCTACACAACAAAATCACCCAAAAACACATTGCCAAATACCCAAAAACAAACCCTCAACCACCATATAACAGACAAAAAACTTTAACTTAAAACCTATAAAAAACCTACACCACAAAACAAAAACAGTATTGAATGATGAAATACATCACTTCTTACGCTCAAAAAAACAAGACCTAAACATAGAAGACACACTGTAGAACTACAGATGAACAGATTAATTGATTGGTTGGAAATGCGAAAAACAAATGCCCAAACTCAGAAAAATGCATAATCGACTACAAACTCTAAAGATCAAGACTTCCTTTACAAATAACAAGAAACTTATGCAAAAGTAATTTCATCTGAACTAATGGAACACAATAATTTTCGTCAACAACATTGGTGTGATCAGTTTCGTTTGGAAAACTTATAGTTTCAAGAAATTTACGCGCAATTGATTTAACTATTTTTCTATATACTCTCTTTCATGTTAATAGTTCGCGGAAAGAGATCTATAATCTTGTACACACTCCTTTTTGAAAAACTCAAAATTTTATTAGTGAAATTCAATTTATGAAAATACACATATTGCTATCAGAATTTTCACCATAAACTTTGCTAAGAACTAAATACCCATGAGGTGGTAAAACATATTTATCACTAAACAATATTCTGAAGAATATTGTCATGTCTTATGCAGGGGTCGCCGAGCATGGCCAAAGGCGTAGGCTTCAGGAGCCTATCCTGCAGAGGTTCGTGGGTTCAAATCCCACCCCCTGCACCACGCAAATGTGTCTGGTTCTGTTCCTCAAACTTTGGCTCAAAAACCAACCAAACAAAAAGAAAAATCCACGTCTTTTAAAATCCCAGAACATACAAAGGACATGAGCATAAATAAACCAATACACGACTACGCCCAACGAATAAAACGAAACCGCCACAACATCAAGCAACTCCCAAACGGCACAATAGGTTTGCAGTTTTTAGACCATTTAAGTACCTTGGGCTTTCACTTGGTAGAATCTCCAAATGTAGCACCCATATACCTGTACTGTTTCGCATAATTGATGGTGCAGACATTAAAGCCATGACTAAAATCGACATAGAACACATAGTAACCCAAATAAGCAATAGACCAAACAAAGAATCAACCAAAACAGATAACAAACTCTTACTGCGCAAAATAGTCCAATACGCCAAAACAGGTAGTTGTGAAAAAGGCACGCCCATACCCCCAGAAGTAAGCTGGATAAGCCTACTGTAAAAGAGAAAAATCCCAGAGTCACCCCCGAAAACCTGCTAACACAGGAAGAAATAATTACCATTCTAAAAGCTACCACAAACAAGCGTGACCGCGCCATCATTTATGTGTTCATCGAAGCTGCTTTGCGTCCAAGTGAACTTTTAACCATGCGCATAAGCAGCGTAGCCTTCAAAGACGAATACTGCCTAATCACAGCTACGGTAAAACAGGCATAAAACGATACCTAGTCACCTCAAACAAACCGTTGCTTCAATAGTTAGAAGAACACCCCTACAAAACAGACCCCCAAGCACCCCTATGGTGCTCCATAGCAGTCAACCACATAGGCGAACGCCTAAGCTACACACATTTCAACCAGATAATAAAAAAGTTAGCTCAAAAAGCAGGTCTAAAACGAAACATCTGGCCATACCTATACAGACACAGCTCCCTAACTGCCATGGCAAAAGTCTTCACCGAATCCCGACTGGAACAAATCGCAGGCTGGACATACGGAAGCAAAATGACCAGACGCTATGTACACTTTTCAGCCAGAGACTTAGAAGATGCAATGCTATAACTGCATGGGTTAAAGAATCCTTCAAAAGCTGAAGGCATAGCCAAACTAATAGACTGCCCAAGATGTAGCAACAAGAACTCT
>WRNB01000026.1 GCA_009776805.1 Candidatus Bathycorpusculum grumuli
TTAATGATTGTTACAAGTTGTTTGGTATTGAGTGTCCTGTTTCTATTTTGCGTAAGCAAGATTAGTATTTGTACCTAGAAAAAATAGCGGGAACTACGGTTAACTTTGATTTATAAAGAAAAAAGTGTGATGTAATGCATCATCATATCAGAACTTACTACATATGATCATCAACCAATATTTCTGATAGATACCCACTATATTGATTATATGCAGTCACTGCGACTTCTGAAATATCAGTCACATACCCACAATAAAGCCACATCACCTGATTTGGCGGGTAAAGGTTTGTTTGCTTAACTTGCGTCCAAACACCATAAACATTACCCACATACACTATCGCATTAGCACCATTGTTTGAAGGCGTCTTACAAACAATATAAAGATAACCACTTACTGATGTACTTGACAACTCCTCTGTAATCACTGCCTTATTACCAAAACTACCCAATATAATTGAGCATAATTGCCATCATCTGTAGGCCCCAATACATTATTTTTGTTAGAGACATACCTCCCTCCGGAAGTGAATATAGTCACTGATACTGCATAACCAGATTTATCAAATTTGAACCGATTTGCCCAAATTGTATTATCACATGCGTTACAGCAATCTCTATTATGGGGCACATATGGATTGCTCACGATACAAAAAAATATGGCTCCATGTGATTTATGCAACCAAACATATGTGATACTTCATGCTGGACAACATTCTCGATAAGATCATAACTCAAATTTGTATCCACAAAAAAGCATTATTAACACTTTGTGCAACTCCACCAAAGCAGCCATTTTCTGCCCCGCCATTATCACAACACATCATAAGTATACCAACACGCTTTAGGAAACTCAAGAAAAACTTGCGATGTCAATGAATTATAATTCAGGTTACCTTGTGAATCCCAAGGATAATCTAGATGAAAAAATTAAGTTACTATAACATTGAAGCAAACGAACTATATAAAGATATTGTATATTAGGACACTGTTCAATAATTAATAAAAAATATTTTACTTTGACACATTACCAGAATGTACTTTGTTCAAAAATTTTTCACGCAACACCACAACAAGATCCTGTAAACTTACACTTAACTCCACAGGATAAACATTAACAGATGTAAGAGACTTATATTTTGCATCAAGTCTAGAAAGATTTTCACAGGCAAATAACCGTATCTCATCCAAAGATGGTAAAGAATAAACCAACCGTCCTCCAGACATCACCTCAACCAACAACGGCTCAGCACCCACCACACGCTCAGAAGCCAAAGCAACAACATCACGCACAAAATTACCATCTAAATCTTTGTAACGATAAACCTGCTTACAACCAGGTAAAGTCAACTTATCAGGACTCAACTTCATAACAGGCGAAAAAACACCAGGAGCCATCATAACCTCACACAACTTGTAAATAACATCAAGATAAGGCCTATCCGAAGAAGTGCCCAACTTTGTACCCACACCAAAACAATCAACACAAGCACCCTTATCAAGCAACTCCGCAACCCTAAATTCATCCAAATCGCCACTAACAAAAATCTTTACGTATTCCAAACCAGCATCATCCAAAAATCGCCGAACCCTCTTACTAGACTCAACCAAATCACCACTATCCAACCGTACACCACCAAGCTTAAACCCAGAAGACTCCAACTCTTTAGCTACAATAACAGCATTCTCTAAACCCAAAACATCATTATACGTATCAATAAGCAAAATAGACCTATCAGGAAAAGTCTTAAGAAAAGCACGAAAAGCATCAATCTCATTAGGATATGACATAACAAAAGAATGCGCCATCGTCCCAAACACAGGAACACCATAAACCATCCCTGCTAACACATTAGAAGTCCCCAAACAACCAGCAATAAAACTACTTCGCGCAACTTTCATACCTGCATCAACACCATGCTCCCGACGCAACCCAAACTCAATAATATCCTTACCCTTTGCAGCATACACAACACGACTAGCCTTAGTCGATATAGTAGTCTGCAAATTAACAGTATTCAAAAGAAAAGTTTCAACAATTTGTGCCTCTATAATAGGTGCAGTAACACGAACCAACGGTTCATTAGGAAAAACCACAGAACCCTCAGGAACAGCCCAAACATCACCCGAAAATCTAAAACTTCGAAGATACTCAAGAAATGACTCACTAAACCCTTGCTGTCTAAGATAGTCAAGATGTTGTTCAGTAAACTTGATGCTCTGTAAATACAAAAGAATCTGCTCTAAACCGGTAAACAAAAAATAAGAACGATTCTCAGGCAAACGCCTAATAAACAAATCAAAAGTTGCAGACTCAAAACACTTATTATCAAAATATGCTGCACACATTGCCAACTCATAAAAATCCGTGAATAAACTCATATCCTCTTCTTTATACGCACCAAGAAAATTAGTCATGCCTACAATAAAAAAATAATTCATGATTTAATCTTTTCTACAAAACAACGCATTTAACAATACCAAAGGATAAACACATCAACAACATAAATCATAACAAAGACAAAACAATCAAGAACCACCTAAACACTTCCCAGAAAAAAGATAACTAAAATCGTGAATTTTAAATTGTAAAACATGCAAACATTGAAAATATGTTATGCTAGTCACTGTTTTTGTTTTTGAACCTTTATATACAGCAAATACTAACCTTTTTGTGAGTATCATGGCTGAAGTATGTTCAACTTGCGGGCTTCCAAAAGACTTGTGCGTCTGTGGAGAAATTGAAAAAGAGCAACAACGGATTCGTATAAGGTTGGAAACTCGGAAATTTGGTAGACCGACTACAATTATTGACGGTATTGATGATAAAAACTCGAGTCTACACAATATTGCACAGAAACTAAAAGGATATTGCGCCTGTGGTGGAACACATAAAAATGGGCAAATTATGCTCCAAGGTGACCACCGCGATAAAGTGCGCGAGTTTTTAATTAAATCAGGTTATCCACAAGAAAACATTGAACTTCAATAATTCATCAATTTATCTATACAAGTAGTTCAGTGCATAAAATGAAAAAAATAGACGGTTTACGTGAAACTTTAAAAAATATAAAACATAGAAAACCGTCCATAATTTTTTGTCCTAGATGTGCCAGCCCTAAAATTAAACTTTCCAGTGGTTTGGATATATGGTTAACACCTCAATCCTACATTTGTGATGATTGCGGATATCATGGTATTATTGTAATGGAACTAGAAGAAGAAAAACAAACAGGCATAAAAGAGTAGCTTGTTAAATAGAGTAAAAGTTGTAAAAAGGAAAAAATGGGTTTAATCTGGTAGTTCAAGGTTTAATTGTTTCTTTAGTGTTTTGTAGCGGTTTCGTACTGTGACTTCTGTTACACCTGCGGCTTCTGCAATGTCTTTTTGGGTTTTCTTTTCATTGCTTTGTAAACATGCAATGTAAAGTGCAGCGGCTGCAAGCCCCATTGGATCTTTACCTGCAGCGGCACGTTTTCGTCTTGCCTCTCGTAAAATGGCAATAGCGGCACCTTGTGTTTTCCCTGAAATACCTGTTTTTTCGGCAATTTTTGATACATATGTTAATGGATCTGCGATTGGCATGTGTACTTCAAGTTCTCGTAGAAGCAAACGGTAGCATCTTGCAACATCTTTTTTGTCTACTAGACTTGCTTCAGCGATTTCTCTTAGTGTTCTAGGAGTTCCACTTCCACGACAAGCAGCATATAAAGCAGCAGCAGCGATAGCTGCGATAGATCTACCTCGTACAAGTCCTTTGTCTAGGGCTTTTCGGTAAATAACAGCGGCTTTTTCTTTAATTGGTGGTGGAATGTATACTTTATCAGATAACCTGTCTAGTTCAGCCATTGCTTGTGCAAGGTTTCTATCAATAGATGAATGAACTCTGCTTCGGATTTGCCATTTTCTAAGACGCCACATTTGTAATCTGGTAGATAATGGAAGTTTTCTTCCGAAAGCATCTCGGTCCACCTGGCTAATAGCTGTTGAGAGACCTTTATCGTGAACGGAATAAGATGTTGGAACACCAACACGGCTTCTGGAAGCTTTTTCTTCCTGTGTAAATGCGCGCCATTCTGGACCTTTGTCCATCATTTGTTCATATAAGACCAAACCACAAGCTCCGCAGACAGTTTCACCGGTATCATAATCATGTACTAGATTGTCGCTTCCACATTCAGGACATTTATCAGCTCGTTGTACGGGTTTGGATGGTTCGTTTTTACTCAATTTTATCTGTTCCTTTTAAAGTTTTGCGTTATGACCTTCACTGTTAGCCTTTTAGGCTAGAGAAAACTGTACATGTGGCCTACGCAAAAATCCTCTTAACAATTCAACTATAAAAAGCTTACGATATTATTAAACTTATCGGACATATAATCCAACAAAAACCAAAACATATAAAAACAAACCCACAAAAAATCACAAAAAAACAAACACTAATAACAAACAAAAACACACAAATCAACACTATAAACAAACCCAAAAACAATCCCCAAACCTTCTGAAAACTATTCGAATATACGTGTCAAAAATAAAAAGTGTAAAAACAAAAATACTCAAACAATAAAAACATAAAAACATGTCCAAAACACAAACCTATATTATTTACACCAACAAAAATTTTGTAACATATTCCTCAGACAACCCCACACACAAATAACACACATAAATTATGACAAAAATTTTGCCACACAATCAAACCAACACACATACCAGTAAACATACCACAACACATCAATCACACAACCTACAAATAACTTGCAACTAAAAAACATCATTCAAAAATTACAGAATAAACATAAACATACAAAAAAATCACACACATAACAAACAAAACAAAACAAACCCTAACAACTTAGAAAAATACCGTAAACAAACAAACACTAAACATCAAACTCTGATTAAGGCAAAGAAAAAAATAGTACTTAAATAGCTGTTTGCTGTGTAAAAAGGAGTTGGTTGGGGTAGTAGTATAGCCAGGTATTACGATGGGCTCCAGAAGCAACCAGAATGGGTATGCTGACTTCCTAAAGGAAGAATGACGAAGTTCTGGAGCTGTAGATACCCATTGGTCGTCGGTTCAAATCCGATCTGCCCCACCACCATACTTACACTTTTACACTGTCTTTTCGCCAAAAAACTCAACTTTTTATACAAAAAACATATTTAAAAGAATTAAACATAAATTTAAAAATAATATTTTACTATTAAGAAAAAACATACCTAATTTATGAAAAACACGTAAACTCATTTTTCACCGTCTGACAATTAACAGCACATTTTTCGTTCAAAAATAGTAACTATACAACCACGTAAATCCAATAATTCAAACAATGTTGGTATGCAGTGATTCCGCTTGGAATTTTCGCTTGTATTTATTTGACCCAACACAAGTTGGTTTTTATCAGCCCATACGCTTGCCATGTGTATAGCATTTATCTCGCCACTTTGGCTTCTTTTCAATGTTTTTCCATCTATTGACACTATTTTTGTTGTTTATTTTTATGACAATACTTTTTACCCGTGATATGAAGCTGCGTTTGTGTTCTTTAGGGTTTATTATTTGAATTATTTGTTGAAATGTGTCATGTGATACTATTTTATGTTTTAATTGTAGACCGAGTTATTCTTTGAATCATTTTTTTACTTTGCAGAAGTCCACTATGTCTTCCCAATTGTTAAAGTCACTTATTACTGCGCATATTGTCATGATTATTGTTTTGTATAGATTGTGTTCTGTTTTTCACGATTGTCGTGGGTCGTTTATTATTTCAAAATATTTTTTCATGGCATAATCTTTCCTTTTGGAAATTATACATGTTTCTAAACTTTTTCATACGTAAACCGTGACCTAACACATGAAACCTATTTTTAGTTACTTTTGAATTTGCGATTTGGTTACTCACATCATGAACCTCTCTGCAAAGACATGTTTTCAGTTTTAAAAAAACTAAAACACCAAACTATGGAAACGTGAGTTTAATGGAACAACGCAAAAATGGTTTTTCACTATTTCATGTGGGTGAACACATCAGCCCTTCTCTAAACTTGTTCACATTCTCCAATATGCTCCACCCAACTATTACACCATAACGAAACTTGCTGACTCTACCCACATATTTAGCGAAGAAACCTTTATTTGCAAACGTTCAAACGCAATTTTCAACCATTTTCTTAAATGTTGGTTGGAGCATTCGTTCCATTAAATCTAAACTAACTATGTTTCCTTTTTCTGCGTATTTAATTGCATTTTCAAATTGAAAATCTAATAACTCCAAGATATCAATTGGTTGTCCCTTGAGATGGTAAGTACCAATCAATTCAACACTTTTTGCTACATGATATAGTGACGCAAGTTCAAAAGCTCTTGCAACAGCGCAGTCTTTGTTTGCTTCTAGATATGATTTTTCATATTGCTTCTGTTGAAGTCGAAGATTATTTATTGTCGATATAGCTCGACTGAGATCGTCCCAAGATTTTCGTCTGATTAAATAGAATATTGCCATGTAAATGCTTTTAAAGACACGCTCAGCCCATTCACCAGTATTACTGTCAACAATTAATTCTTTTTCACGCTCGATTAGTAACCTGCGAACAGCTTCCCAATTGTCACCTAAATAGCCATATGTGATTAATAAAATCAAGCGATTAATTTTCTGAAATTCACCCACAGGTAATGGTAAAATTTGAATCAAATCAACTATGCTATTTGAAATAACCTTGAATTTGTTAATATCATCTGCTGATTCAGGATTCCATAAATTTATTGCGCTCAACTGTAACACATCGAGCATTTGTTCTATGTAACTGTTATCTCCATCCAACTGTTGCTGTGATAGTGTAGGAAAAGTTTTTGATAGTTTTCTCCTTTGTACTATCGTTTGTATTTTATCCATGTTTTTTGGACCAACAAACTTTGTAAGAACATCAGAATTAACAGTCATATATTAAGCGATACCTCCGTCTACGATGCGTTTCCAATCAGCCATTTTTATAGGAATATATAAACCAACAAATACTATGGACAACTCTGAAACAATTATATCCTTGTGATGCTCATACAAAGAGATAACATCTTTTTCGTTAGGTGTAGTGTCCCTAACCAGCAAGCCAAACAAACGGAGACGCTTGCAGTCACTTTCAACATAAGTCATTAATGCTTTTTCGTAGTCAACTCTAAACGGGTTATCACGTGGTAACTTTGATACTTTAAAACCTAAAAACTGGATTAAGCCATTTCTCGTTGAACCATGTGTACATAAAGCAGTAATTTGTCTTCTAAGTACTGTTCGTCCATATACAACCTTGGGAGGACAAGACAAGTCACTTGATGTTTTTGGTTCACAAAAAACAAATAATGTGTTCGCCCCTTCAGTTACAAATCCCAATAAATCGACACCACTAGGGCTACAATTACGATTCTTTAGGTCCCAACTCGGCTGAACCGAAACAAAAACCAACAAAAATTCTACACACTTTACAAAGAATTCCACCCGTAAGATACTAATATAATTGTGCCAAAATCGTACATTAAAATTTGTCTTTAAAAATAATTCAGCTAAACCTTCGCCAATTCGCCATTCCGAAAACTCAACAGGACGACTTGACAAAACTTCTTTTAAGCCCTCTCGTGTAAAAGCAGTTGTTGCTAACGAGTCAAAAGCTTCAACTAATTCTTCGCTACCTCGCTTATCAGTAATGCTTTCTTTCACTTCTTTTGGAAAATGCTCGTGGATAAAAGCCTCTTCCAGAGTACAACCCATATAACCACAATTCCCAACAGTGTTTTGACCCTGATAAGATATTTTCACAGTAGCGGCAACCAAACAAGTTTTTGTGTGTTTATTTATTTATGTTTTTTGAAAGTTTTTGTTGTATTAGACATTAAAACTTATGGTCACCTTGACAGGCCATAGTTAACTCTAAAAGTCATGCATCCACTTTTCCACGCACGTTTATCAAACATAGAACAAACAAAAAAGAGAGTTCAAAATGATCAACAATATCTGTCTAATTTTACCTATTTAGTTGAATGGTGTATTTTGTGGGTGTTTTTGTGTTTTGTTTGATTTTAACGGTTTAAATTGAATTTATAGTGCAAAAAATGAAAAACTCACGTTGTTATGTGTGCTTAATTATAGCGTAACGTGTTTTGTTTATTTTGGTGTCTAAATATAGTTTTATGAGAAAATGTGTAAACTGATTTTGGACAACCTAATTCTTAACCTATTCCATTATAATGAGTTTAACCAATACCTTTAAGTAAATTTAGGTAAAAAGCATTTTTAGGATGGCATATAATGTATGAGTTTGATTATGCTTCAGCTGAAACTGAAGGGTGTTCTTCAAAAATAATACTTGATGACCGTGTTTTTTACGTAAAACTGTTATCTTCACCGATTGGTTCTGCAAAGTATTTCTCTGCAGACAAAGACGGCCATTTGCAAAAAGAAATTTCAAAATCAGAGTTTTTGTTATGGTTAAATATTTTAGCTGATAATGATTCAGACATAAAAGAAATACTTGAAAAAATCGGTCAAGGTAAAAAATATAATAGTTTTTGTGAATAGTGAGATAAACGTGTTTTGGCTTGGTTTTGGGGCAAAACTATGTTAAACTCACCCGCGTCACACAAATGTTATATAAAAAACTGAGAGCTCTCATGTATAAGGAGATAAAAATGTTTTTGATAGTTTTCACTTATAGGAAGATAGTGCTTTGTTTGAATTTGAGTAAATATATCAAATGTAGTCAAGACTTGTCAGAGTTTTAAAGAAGTAGGTTTTTCGCTATTTCATGTGGGTGAATACGTCAGTCCTTCTTTAAACTTGTTTCTGTTCTTCAATATGTTCCATACAACTATTATGCCGTAACGAAACTTGCTGATTCTATCCACCTATTTAGCGAAAAACTTGGGAAATTTATGGAACTTTTTCCGAAAGGTTTGCTGATTCAAACAAAAGCACAGATACATGAGTTGGGCGGGATAATTTTAGGTAACGCCACTGGTTTGCATGTTTCCGCAGAGTAACCTGTTTTGTTTTACGATTTCTACAGATAGTTGATTTGACAATGTTAATGTGTAAAGTTTTGGGTTAACGGTGCATTCAACGTAATAGCATTATTTAGTTAACGCTATCAATTTTTAAATGTGTTTTAACAGAAACGCAATTTTTTGTTTCTTGTTTTTTGCGAATTTTGTTATTGTTAAGTTTTGTGTTTGATAAATTTAAGTGTTTTTGCAGTTATTTTCATGTTTAGATCTATACCATAATATTATCAACAACATGATTAGACTTAAAATTATTGCAGTTATTACTATCGTGGATATTTGCTTATAATATGTGCCAACAGTTATTGTGTAAACTTCGGATTGATCAGACCAAGCACCGTTTTCACATTCTGCACGAACAGTAACTCTATACGTGCCTGCAAAATTCCACGAATGTGAAACATTAACGGGCACTCCAGCAACAGTATAATTGGTTGTTTGTGTTGTGCCATCACCCCAGTCAAATACATACCGTATGTTGTGTCCAAATGAATCAACAGAGTAAGCTGAAAAATTAACAACTTCACTAACATCACTTGAACTTGAACCATTAATATATGGATAAGTAGTTATATGGTCTGCATGAAAATTCTTTAAGTGAATATTGCCATTACCATACACAGCTAAAGTGCTGTTTAACCCCTGAGCATTAGAAACCTCTGCATTAAATGATTTATTTGTATCATCCCAAACTGGCCAAATAGCTGTAAACCCTTCACCCTGTAGAGGACTAACACTAAAAGACGAACACCCCCACTGCATACTACACGTCCAATCAATAGCATCATTTACCGACACATCAAAATTAAATGCCACATAACAAAATAAAACAACCCATTCATACCAAGGTTGCCAATTATACTCATACCCAATATATTGATCAAGAGACGCGGAGCCAAAAGGAAAACCTATATAACACTGTGAAAAAGCATCTGGACGATTATATCCATCATCACTCATAACAGTAGAGTTACTTCCCTCAACCACATAACCTACTGTACGATGGGTAAAAGCAAATGGCATCCCCAACGCATACCCCGAAGAAGAAAAACCCTGCCCAAAAAGCTCTGTATCCGCAGAAAGACATGTATTAATAAACGCAAAATTAACTTTACCAGCCGCAAACACGTCATAAATATCAATATCATAAACACCATGACTCCAATCAATCTCATAATCAGACGGTACACCATTAAAAGTTCCCCAATCATCTTCAAACATGTAATGAATCTCATCCGAAGGCACCAAATAAGGTGAAACAGCACCCGGATAACCCCCCACACCATGATCCCAATCAAAAACAGTCACATAATCATAATTATCACCCAAATACTGCGCATGAGCAAGAACACTACTCTTATTCAACCATAAATTAGAAAAACCAGCATACCCATTAGCAACAGTAAGACAATTAGACATAATAAAATCATTAACATACTCTTGCCTACTGATTTCAACATCTGTTTTACGCCAACTATGATAACCATATAAATCATTTGATGCCCCAGAACTCCTTGAACCCAAAATAACCCCTACAGGCAAAGCATTAACTGATCCAACTAAAGACAACAAAACAACAAAAACCAACAACACACCAAACACTTTCACTGAAAATCCCCTCAAAGGGTACAACCTTTTTAAACTATTCTTCAAAACCAACCCTGCAACAAACACACAACACATACTAATAACAACAAATAAAATAACAATAAAATATTCCACCTCATCAAATAATGGTACTACCCCCTCAAAAGAGGGATCGCCTAAACCAACACTAATCTCTGATGTATTTGGCACAGCACTTTTAAGTAACTCAAAATTCGAATTCTCCATATAAAGATTCCAAGTGTCAGTAAAAGAAACCAAAGAACCATGCTTAAAACCTAAAGCTACAAAATTAGCATGTAAAGGCATAGTACCATTTACAACATAATACCATTTAAAATTAGTTTCACCATTACCATACACCATTACTTCAAGCACATTATTTCCAACAGTCTTTGTATAATTTTTATTAACCACCACACCATCAAGTGACGCTTTTAACTCTCCAAAAAAAGATTTTGCAGAATACTGCTCATATTTACTAAGAAAAACCTGAGCCTCTACAACACCACCACCATTATCTTCACCAATTTGTCTTAACAAAGGCACCCCATTATTTTCAAATACATACATATTTCGCAGATCACCATTTACAAAAGTGAAAACTATCCTAAGTTTAGCACCATCACCAGTAAGAGTAAAAAGCACATCCTCTTGTACACCATTAACAACAAAAAATTCGGACAAACTATTTTCTTCCACTACAACATCATACTTATCTAAATCAAGACCAAAAAAATCGCGTAAAATATTTAATCCACTTTCAGACGCTGATAATTTTGCTACACACACGCCAGGCGTAATTAACGCATAAACAATAAAACTAAGAAGAATTATAAGAAAAACCACTCGCATATTTTTTTGAGCTATTTTAACCACCTACGTCATCCTCCGAATTTTACATGTTTACTATTTTTTAACTGCAATATGGCAAAGCCTTGCCTACAAATTATGAATGCAATGAACCCGACATGCTTTTTCATATATTGCATATTATATAATAGCATATCCTCAAATAAACTTCTTACGCTGTTAGATGAGTATAAGCCGAAGGCAAAACAGAACTTTCTTAGATTTGAAGAGCTACGACGTATATATAACCTGAATTCTGTGCTTTTTTGTAATATACAGGAGTTTTTGATTTGTTTATATAATTGATGTTTCTTTTCACATTTTTAAGTGGTTTTTATTATTTTTTGCAGTTTATATTCTTGGCGTATATTACAATTGTCATATACAAAGTTGATGAAAATAAGTGATACTGTTATCGTATGATAAATGTGTGTTATCACATAAAATGATGGTTGAACTACCGGTATAATTAATAATTAATAATAAAATATGTTGAATAAGTTTTGGCAATGTATATGACAATTCTGACAAGAAATCAGGATATAACAACCAATACACAAACAAATGAAATCAAAACGTCTAAACTTAAAAAGACAAACACGATCATATTGAGGCCCAGCAATCTGTGCAAAGAGTATTAATTTCCTAAAAAAGTTCAATGAAACACGCAACAATCCATCTCTTGAAAAAACTGCAAGTATGTATTCAACTCTCAATGAAAACACATCTTTAATTAACCCGTTTTTAATTAAATTCTAAGTCTTTATGTCATTTTTATTCCATAAACATGATTATTTCAGACAGTGTAAAAACGTTAAAAGCATCATTGCCAAACACTACGCGTAATTTCTGCACACCAATGTACCGTGTTTATTGTGTTTTTGTGGAATTTTATTGGGTTGTTGTGCAGTCTGAAATACTCTTCTTCTAAATACAAAATTTTTGGTGCCCATATCTAAAAAATATAGACACCTATTTTTGACAGACTGGACAAAAATATACCTGCCCACCACCATGATTGATTTTCTCTATTGTACTTCCACATATACGACACATTTGACCTTTTTTATTTGAACCCATATTAGCCACGTACAGTCCAGGGGTTCCATACAAGTCCACAAACTGTTTTTTCCCTCCAGCTTCTAACCTTTCTCCAATCAACTGTGTAATTGCCATATATAGTGCCTTTTTTTCTTCTATAGTAAGAGTACCAGTGTTACGTTTAGGATTAATTTTAGCGCGATAAATAATGTCTTGAAATGCACTATTAGATATACCCACAATAACCGCAGTTTTTCCAACTATAGCTGCTTTGATATTTTGTTTTTTGGCGTCAAGTTTTTTGATGAAACAATCAAAACTGAAATTTGCTTCAAGGGGATTAAGAATTTGGCTGAAATCACGATTATATAGATAATTAGTTCTTAACAAATGGTCTTCAACAGCTTGTATGCAACCTATTCCAGTTAAACTAATTGTTAAAATAACGTTTTGTATGTCTATTTTAAGGTGAAATTTAGGTAATATAGATTGTGTTGTATGAAGTAAAATGTTACCACCGTATTCAGGTGCCAAAATTAAATTCCAGTAATTATCAAGTTTAACTAGTATTGTGTTACCTCGTGAGGTAACTGATAGAATTTTGCGGCCTATTATTTGGTTAAAGTCTAAATTTTTGCTTATGAAGCCTTTGTGTTGAAGTTGTTGACTGTTTTGTACTTCATAGTTGGTGATTGTTTTGCCGTTTAATTCTTTAAACATTTGTCCTGCAATGATGTAGGCTTCAGGGCATTCGATACTCATATAATATTCCTATGCGTTTTTAGCGTCTTTTACTTCATATATTATATCGTTTGCAAATCGCATGTTTTGTGCATCAATTTCTTTTATCATATTGTTTACCATTCGTCCAACTACCAGCACTAGCACGTTTAAACCTCTGGATGCGGCAATAACAGCAGAATGGCTGATACCAAATTCTAAATCTGCTTTTATATCTAACTTGTTAATTATCGCTCTGCCGACAGCACCCATAACTCCGATGCGGTCAGGTTTAAATTCGTCAATTAATTCTTTGATTTTTGTTATGTCTGCAGTTCTAGAACCTCCTTGGCGAATGCTTGGCAGTTTAACTATCATAATTTTGCCTTGTTTTAGTTTAACTTTACCTTTTAACTCTTTTAAGCCAATGTCTTCGCCAGGCTCAGCATCATTAGTTGCTATGCCGATTGCTTCAACGTTTGGGTCATTTATTGGTACTGTGTAAAAGATGCCGCCTTTAGTTATAAGCCCTATTTGTTCATCTATTTTTACAGGTTGGGTTGCTATGGCGATCCAAGCGTGGTCAATTTTTAATTCGCTTTTGATAGATTTAACATATGTATCAAGGTTTTTTAAGTCTTCTCGGAGTTTTGATATACCTTTTTGGGTTAAACGGTAGTCTGCTCTTTCAGATCCTGCTTCTAGAAGGCCTTCTTTGTATAGTTTTTTAAAGTATTTGGAGATGGCTTGAATTGTGATTCCCATAGTGTCGCTTATGTCTTTCTGTTTTACGTGAGGTTGATGTCTCATGATTTCCAGTAGAATTTGAAATTTTGTAAATTCTCCTTTGTCGCGTAGCAAAATATCTTGAAGCTGTTTTTTCATGTTTTTCTATTCAACCTATAGTTAACTAGTATTGAAATAATATTTATATGGTTATTAAGTGTTTTTACCATTAAGGAGAAAGATATCTAATGCACATAATGGAAGGTTTTCTACCACTTCAATGGTGTTTAGTATGGTTTGCACTATCAATTCCTGTATTAATTTATGGTGTTTACAAGTTAACAAAAATTGTAAAAAAGACACCTGAAGCTAAACCGCTTTTAGCGTTAATGGGAGCATTCATATTTGTAATTTCTGCACTTAAACTTCCATCAGTAACGGGTAGTAGTTCACATCCAACAGGTTCAGGTCTTGCAGCCGTTTTTTTTGGGCCTGCTGTAGCGAGTGTTCTATCGTTGATAGTTTTGATATTTCAAGCTTTATTACTAGCACACGGCGGATTAACTACACTTGGCGCGAACGTGTTTTCCATGGGTATAGTTGGACCAGCAGCGGGTTTTGCTATATGGATGATATTCAAACAAATAAAGCAGCCTTATCTAATATGTAAACAACGACTAAAACTTTCTACTGTATCGGTAGGTGTTTTTGTTGCTGTTGCCTTAAGCGATCTAGTAACTTATATAGTGACAGCTATACAGCTTGCTCTTGCTTTCCCAACAGCTGGTAGTGTCTTAACTTCATTTAAACAATTCTTCGCTATATATGCTATAACACAAATTCCATTAGCTATTGCTGAAGGCATACTTGCTGTTCTAATCTTTAGCTTCCTAGCAAAATACAAGAGTAACCTACTCTCTTTATTAAAAATAAAGAGTCCTATTTCAAATGTGGAAAACGAGGTGAACACACAATGAAGTACCTGCCGTACATTGCTTTAGCAATTGTATTACCTATAGTGTTTGTAGGTTACATAATAGCTGTAGGGTACACTCCATTGTCGGATGGAGTGCTTGTATTACCTGAAGAAACTGAAATTTTGTTGCTTAGCGTTCAAGCAGGAATAGCTGCTGCGACAATTGGGCATTTCATAGGATCCAGAAAAGGTGAAAAAACAAAAAAACACTCTGCAAACAATGGTAACAGGCAAAAACAGAAATTCAATTTAACAGCTCTGCTGCTTATCGTAATCGTGATAGCAATCTTTGTAATTCCATTCGTAATTAACTCTGGTGCTGAATTTAGCGGTACAGATGGACAAGGGCCTGATGCTATTTCAGATAGTGGTTACACTCCTTGGATAGAACCATTGGGATTCCAACCAGACGAGTGGGGCGAAAGAGTAATATTCTCGCTTCAGGTAGCCATAGGTGCAGTTATACTTGGATATTTCATAGGGTATACAAGAAAAGGTAACTGATAGTTAACGGGAGAACATTCATTGAGTCATTCAGACCTCTATGTAGAAGTGGATAGATCAGCCTATACAAACGCGTTGGCAAAAGCTAGCCCGGTAACTAAAACTTTTTTTTCAATTTCCGCACTTATCATATGTGTTTCTGCGCTTTCGCTACACTCATTTATTGTGCCTATCATAATATTTATTACATGTAGTTTTTTAACGTTAACTATTGCTAAAGTTAAACTACACCTATATCTTGACTTATTTCTTTACCCTACTTTTATGGTTACACTAAGCTGCATTTTTTTAGCCCTATTTTTTGGTTCAGGTGACTCACTTATACAAATACCACTACCATGGACCACCTGGACAATATATAAAGGAGGAATATCAACAGCTATAAACACTTTCTTTAGCGTTGAAGGCTCACTATCATGCCTGTTTTTCTTAGTACTAACAACATCTATAACAGACCTAAGCCTAATTCTTAAACGAATTCATGTTCCCACAGTACTAGTAGAACTATCACTACTAATTTACAGATACATCTTTATGTTTATGGAAATTTCACACCAAATGTCAACTGCCCAAAAACTACGCCTCGGAGGAAGAGGATGGCTAAAGAAAATTCGAGATACAGCTTTACTTGTAGGCAATCTCTTTATAAGAACACTTGAACAAGGTGAACGAGTTTTTGTTGCCATGAACGCAAGAGGATATGACGGAAACATATACGTTTTAGAGGATTTCCCAAAACCCAAAAAAACAATACTTGCCACAATTGTTTTATTTGACATATTTTTAATTATTATGATATTTTTAACAACAAACATAGGAGTCATAGCATATGCTGTTTAAAGTAGATAACCTCACACATCAATATTCAGATGGAACATTAGCCATAAACAACTTATCCCTAACATTTGACAAAGGCGAACGAATCGCCATGTTAGGTACTAACGGTTCAGGAAAAACTACCCTCCTTAACCATTTTAACGGCATATTAAAACCAACATCAGGCACCATATACTTCGAAGATAAACCATTAGAATACAACACTAAAGCCTTACTAAATCTACGAAAAAGAGTCGGCTTTGTGTTCCAAGACCCAAACGACCAACTCTTCGCACCCACAGTAAAACAAGACGTAGCCTTCGGTCCTCTAAACCTTGGCTACCCTCAAGAACAAGTAACAAAACTAGTAAATGAAGCACTAACTATAGTTGGCATGAACGAATACATAGACAAACCACCACATTTCCTAAGTGGCGGCCAAAAAAAACGTGTCGCACTTGCAGGCATTCTTGCTATGCAACCGGAAGTTATCATTATGGATGAACCAACCTCAAGCCTTGACCCCATAGCAACTAGCGACATTTTACATTTACTACTAAAACTTAACAAAGAAAAAGGCATAACCTTAGTATTAGCTACACATGATGTAGATATTGTACCATTATTTGCAAATAAACTCTACATTTTAAATAAAGGAAAAATAGTCTCCGAAGGCACTCCAAAAACAAGTTTCTCAAATACTGAACTAATTCGAAAAGTAAATCTCCGCTCACCCCGTATAGCTCACCTCTTTGAAGTCCTAAAAAAAGAAAACAACCTGCCCATAACTGACGAACTTCCCCTCACCATCAGCGAAGCAAGAAAAGAAATATTGCGCCTCATAGACCAAGCAGTTAAAGAAGCAAAAAAAGAGCAAACCCAATATTGACTATTTTATTCTAAGAAGCCTAAGCGAATTAACCATTACAATTAACGCGTTACTTTCATGAATTATAGCTGCTGCCAAAGGCGATATTATACCCTGACTAGATAATGCTATACCAATAATATTTACTGCTATAGCAAAGATAATGTTTTGTTTAATTATAGCCATTGTCATTTTACCAATATTTAATAGTTGAGACAATTTCGACAAATCATCAGATAACAATACAGCACCTGCAGTTTCAATAGCTATTTCTGTTCCTGAAAGACCCATAGCTATTCCTACATCTGCCTGCGCAAGTGCAGGTGCATCATTAATTCCATCGCCAACCATAGCAACTGTTAACCCTCTATTTTTAAAACTTTCAATTTTACTTACCTTATCAACAGGCATTAATTCAGATATAACTTCATCAACACCACAAATTGTTGCAACATTATTAGCAACACTCCTATTATCACCAGTCAACATCACAACATGCTTCACACCATTTACTTTAATTTGCGCTAAAACATTTTTCACATTTTCTCGCGGCTTATCCAATAAACTTATCGCTCCAAGCAATAACTGTTGCTTTGCAACAAAAACAACCGCATTCATATTCTGCCTGACGACATAATCTTGAACCTCAGACGACATTTGAACATTATATTTCTGCATCAAACGCGCATTACCAACAATAATATTTACACCATCACCATTGTTCATACATACACCTAAACCTATATGATGCTCAAAATTTTCAGAGCTGGTAATGTTTACAGTTTTTTTTAAAGCTTTAGCCACTATAGCCTTTGCAAATGGATGTTCAGAATATTTTTCTACCTCAGCAGCAAGCTCCAAAATTTCTGCATCACTATATTGTTGGTTAAAACTTTGTACATCCACTATTTCTAATTGCCCTTTTGTTACAGTTCCTGTTTTATCCAAAACTAGAACATCAATTTTTGACATTTTCTCCAAAGTCTCTCCATTTCGCACTAGAATTCCTTTCTTTGCAGCATTTCCCATACTTGTTACAATAGCTGCTGGTGTAGCAAGAATTAACGCACATGGACAAGCTATTATAAAAACAGCAGCCATACGTAACAGATCTTGTGTTAACGCAAAAACTATTACACCTAAAATAAGAATAACTGGCGTGAAATATTTTGCATATTTATCAGCAGCCCGCTCAATAGGTGCTTTCTTCTCTTTTGCTTGCTCCACTAACGCTATAATTTTACCATATGTACTATTTTCACCAACAGCAGTTACAGTTACATAAATAGCACCTTGCTGAACAATAGTTCCACTATATACACTTGTCCCTTCAGTGCTCTCTACAGGCATAGATTCACCTGTTACAGAAGCCTGATTAATACAAGCATGTCCTTTCTGGATTATACCGTCAGCAGGAATTTTAGCACCAGGTCTAACTATTATAATTTCGCCAACTTTGAGTTCCTGAGGTTTAACTTGAATTTCCTGGCCATCTCTAATAACCGTAGCCACTTGTGGCTGTTCATCAACAAGTTTCTGTATAGCTTTTGTACTTCTATGTTGAGCATAATCCTCCAACATTTCTCCACCTAATAGCATAAAAGCGACAATAGTTGCAGGGAAATATTCCGTGCTTATAATAGATGCGACTATCGCTATAGTAGCTAACAGGTCCATGCTGAAAACGCGTTCTCGAAGACTACAAATGGCACCATACCCAATGGTTAGCAATGCCAAGATTGCAGATGAAAATTGAAACAAAAACGTTATAGTTGATGGTAATAACTCAAATGTAGCTGTTAACCATCCAGTCAAACCTAAAATCATAAAAACAAAAAGTATTATACGTTTAAAATTCAACATCATTACTTCCATAATTTCAAAAAAGTTTTGACAAAGCCTCTTTTAACTCATCTATATACTGTGCAGTTTCACCTGAAGCAGCAGCATCTTTTAAGCAAGTCTCAACATGGTCTTCTAGAATTAGTTTTGAGACTTTATTTAATGCCGCACGTATGGCTACTAACTGTAAAAGTATGTCCGGACAAGACTTTTCTGACTCGACCATGTGTTTAACGCCACGAACATGCCCCTCTATTCTAGCTAAACGATCTGATACTTCTTTTCTTCTTTTGTGAACATGCATACATATCCCCTGTAGGGGGAGGGGATACAAACATATAACGTTTACCTTTAATTAAACAATTTACAACAACACTACAATTAAAAAAATACACCAACCTACATCAAAAAAATACGTGTGTAAAAACAATTTTATTGAAAAAATTGTTAAACATTTTCAGACATTTCTATTTTAGCATCAATTTTCTTGTATTTAAACACAATATATCCCGACGCAATAAAAATTATTGACAAAACAATAACAGTCGCAACCCAAAAAACAGGAAAAGTTGATATGGTAAAAAAGATTTCATCTGAAACACCAGAATTTCCAAGCTCATCAGTTGCATAAACAACAATTTTGTGATCACCATCAAATAAAGCAGGTAAAGTAATGTTACCAGTAATCACTACTTCAGACTGATCGTCCAAACAATAACCTAAATATGTAACAGGCTTATCAACTTCAAACATTAAAATTATATCAGCCGTATTATAAGTCTGTTTAAGAGGCGACAACACAGTAATAACTGGTACTGCATTATCAACTGTAAAATACACTTTTTGGGAAACACCCATATTTCCCGAAGTATCGTTACCAAAAATTACTATAAAATGTGAACCATCAGATATATTTGCAATATACGAATTTTTTGTTAAAGTTATATTTGCACCATTATCTATAGAATAACCAATCCAAGAAGGAGTTTTGTTAACAGTGTAATCAATTTGTACAGTCCGATAGGTTCTGTTTTCAGGACTAGTAATTTCTATTATCGGAGGAATTTTTCCATATCCAACTGGTTTTAACTCTTCAACATAGTTTAACCAGTTTTCTCCATCAAGACCTCCAACAGCATAAATAAAGTCATTTACAACTGTTAAACCTAAATAAGCCCTTGCGTAAGACATTTCCGGGCCTTCACTCCAATAGTCATTTTCAACATCATAAATTTGGGTTTTATTACTAAAAGTTTCAACAGAAAAACCGCCTGTGTAATAAATTTTTAATGGAGCTATAACTCCTGAAGTTACAACTGCCGCGCCATAACTGGAAGGGAAAATCAAAGACTGCCCATTTGACCAACTGTCTGTTTGGGTGTCATAAATTTGAAGGGTGCTAATGGATGTGTCAATACCTGAAGTAGTTTGTCTTGATCCGCCAATAATGTAAATTTTTGTGCCTATTACAGCGGAAGCGTATCCTTGAAGGGCAGCAGGCATGGAAGTGTTTGTAGACCAACTGTTAGTTTTGATGTCGTACACTTCAACAATGTCTGTTTGTTTATAATAAGGTGAATCATTTGAATATATTTTGCCGCCTATAAGATAGATTTTGTCATCAACAACATTTGCAGTTAAATCAGAGCGGGGTGTGGGCATAGAAGCTAAAGTTTGCCATACATCATTAACTGGGTCATATGCTTCAACGTTGCTTGTGAAAATGTCGCCAACTGAGCCGCCTATGGCATAAATTTTGGTTTCATACACTGCGGTAGCAAAACCTGTTCTGGCAGTTGGCATAGAAGTTTTATTAGACCATCTGTCGGTTGTGGGGTCGTACATTTCATTTACTGCAAGGTCGCCAGTGCTGTTTGAGCCGCCTATGGCATAAATTTTGCCGGATACTGTTGCTAAATCTAGTCCGCCGCGGTTTGTGGGCATGTTGGCCAGTTTTGTCCATTGTGAATCGGGTTCGGTATCTGCTGCATGGGTGGCTGGTAGAGGCATAGCTATTATTGTTGTAAACATGAGTATGAGCAGTATTGTTAATGTTTGCGTTTGCCTGTTCGTAGTGAACCCTCTTTTACAAGTTTATATTGTGTTTTATCTTTATATAGATGAAGGTTTTTGAGTATGAATTGTTAATATATATGTGGAAGTTTTTTGGGGTAATGTAAGTGTAAAATAAAAATGGTTATGTTATTTGGATGTTTTTTGTGAATGCTTCGGTAATGTTTCGTTCTATGGCTCGTTTGCGGTTGTTAATGTCAGATTGTAGATCTTGTTGTTCACGTTTTTTAATTGTTTCGTGTGCTTCAATGCTTGCTTTTTGGGTTTTAAGTTGTTCTGTTTGGTCGTTAAAGAGGCAAATGTTTTGTTTAATTTCGTTCATGCTTGTAGAGGTTAATAGTTGTTCTTTTTTAATTGTTAGTGTTTTGCTTTTTTCTTGTGGTTGATTTAGTAAAGTTTTTGTTAATAGTTCTGTAGCGGACTGTTCGGCTTTTCGGGCTTTGTCGGGTTTTAGTTTTAGTTTGTCTTCTTTTAGCATGTTTTGAAGTTTTTCGAGAACGTGTTTTAATGTTGGGTATCCGTTTTCTTCAGTTGTTAGGGCTTCAAATGGTTTGTCTAGATATAAATTTATCATGTGTAATTCGTCAGGAGTTATGCCGCCTCCGCCGCCAGAAGTTGCTAGTGCTTGCATTTTTATGAAGGGTTTTTGGAGGTGGCGTAGTGTGTTTTTTAGGTCGTTGTTTAGTGTTTCTATTTCATTGGTAATAAGGTTTAGTTGGTCAATTGGGCCGGCAGTTTTTAGTTTAGCGGTTTTTTGTTCTAGTTCTGTAATTTCTGTTTCGATTGGTGTGCGTTCGTTTTGTATTGTTTGGATTTCTTGTTGTAAAATAGTTGCTTTGTTTTCTAAATTTTGTAAATCGTTAATCATTTGAAGTGTTTCTTGTAGAGTTTTGGTTTTAATGTATTCTTTTGTGACAAATTCGTTTAGTGTGATGAATGTTTGTTTTGTTTTTTCGTATACTGTGAGAAATTTTCGGCGATCCATGATGAAGAATGGTGAGATTTTTGGGAACCAGTTTCGTATATCGACTTCTGTGACTATGAGGATTCTTTGTGCTTCAGTGTTGTATTTGTTTAAGTTGTCGTAGATGATTTGTTCGGGTGGGGATAGTTTTGCGAATCTGTCGATAAATAAGGTTGCTAATTTGTTTAGGGCTCGGGCGCGGTTGTAGACTTTCATGTTGCGTTTTTCTATTTCTTTGTTGCTGTTTTCTAAGAGGGAGTTGCAGACTTCGTTTAAGGCTGTGATGCCGCGGGTTGTTTCGTCTAAAAGTTTTTTTGCGTGTGTTTGTACAGGTATAAGTGAGTTTTTTGCTTCTCTTTCTATCCACTCTTTTAAGGTTGATGTTGTGAATTGTATGGTTTCAGTCAAGTTGGTCACCGTTAACATATTACAGTTGTTTTATTATTTATCAATTTGCCATAATTTAATATAACTCATTTTTAGGTAACTACGCTTAAATAGGTACAGATGATGATAAAACGTTAGGAAACAACAAAATGGACACAAAAAAACTATCACTAACAATAGTCTTTACCGCCCTAGCAATAGTATTAAACCCCACTCTATCACACATCCAATTAGCATTTCCCCTAGTCCCTGGCTTATATTATCAAATATGGGAAATCCCCATAATCATAGCACTACTAATAATCAGCCCCATATCAAGTATAGCCGTAAGCCTACTAAACACAATCGTCCTCTTCGCCCTCTTCCCAGGCAATCTCCCCACAGGCCCACTATACAACCTACTTGCAACACTATCCATGCAAATCGGCATATACATCACCATATCCATCGGCAAAAAAATCTACACACATAAAAAACCTCAAACAAACATCCTCACTAGCATAAAATGGCTCACAATCACAACAGCCACCGGCATCTTAACCCGCATTACATTTATGACAATTATTCTCTACTTCACCTTACCCCAAAACCCACCCATAGGCTACGGATACAGCCAAATCGTTACAAACGCCAGTCTACCCTTAGTAGGCCTATTCAACGCATCACTAGCACTATACACCATACCCATAGCCTGGCTAATTGCACAACGCGTACAACAAACATTACGTCTACCATACCAAACACAAATAAAACAAAACAATACAAAAAAAAGTTAGAATCCAAAAGATTCTAAAAGAATCTGAGGATTAATTTTTCCTGCTTTAAAAGTTCGACCAGTTTTAATATTATTAACAATTATAGCAGCCGGCGCAAACAAATTAGCATCTATTTTATAAAAATCTTTATCAGCCTCACGGAAAATTTGTATAAACGGTTTACCATAATCTTTTGACACCAACGAAGGCGTTTGATTAACAATTGATTGCAACTTTACATCATCATCATACTCAACTGCACAAAAAACTGTACCACCATAAAGAATAGCATCATTAGTACGAGCCATCGCAACATCAAAATCTGGAACAGACGGACTAATCGGCGCATAACCCATAGCATAACGTATACATTTTGGATCTAAACCAACAGTTTTTAATTTATGTATACCAACTTCAACCACACGACCCGTAACCTGAGTTAACCCCGCAATACTAGCTGTCGGAGCAACCGCCACAATCAAATTTTCAGCAGCAACATTACAAGCTTTTACAACTTTCCCAATTAACTCATCTGTAGGCAATTGATTACTTTCAAGAACAATAACAGCTTTATCACACACATCAACATACGCAATTTCATCATAAACCTCCTTAGGTTTAAGAGCAATAGCACGAGCCGGACCAGAACCAATAGCAATATTATCACCCTCCTTTATACGCCAACCAGCAAACTGAGAACCCAAACAAGCAACAGCAGGAAAATCCGTAGTAACAGTAACAGAAGGAAAAACAACCTCACCATACGACTTAAACCCAAGATCAACCTTCCCTGCTGCACCAAGACAAAGCTCAGTTAAAATCTTCCCAGCCTCAAACCCACCAGAAGCCTTAACACCAGCATCAATAATAACAGCACCCGCCGTAGATTTTGACACCACTACACCATACAATTCAGGATTCTCTAAAAGTTTTTTAGTTAATTCATAAGCCAACAGATTAACACTTAAAGCTTTCATCCAAATACACCACAAACAAAAAACACAATAAACATATTAAAGTTAACGCTCAAAAACAACACCAACAAACAACAAACACAAAAAACACAAACAAACACGCCATATTTCCCACATACAACAATTTAACATACAAGATAATAAAAAAATACACAGAAATAATTTATACTCAAAATGAGTATAAGACACGAGAATCAAGTGGTACTTTGTAGTCTATAAATCAAGTATTGTGCCAATAAAAACGGGTATATTTGCCTCACAGTCTATAATCATATAAACGAATGGACGATCAAGATAAACTGTTTTTGACGGCTCCAGAGGCACTGAACCATAGCTCAATTCGATAGCGGTAGCGGCTCCAGCTTTTGTGCCTTTCTCGTCAACAGATATAATGGCTTTATGAGTCACTTTACTTATATAGATATTACCTCTGTTTGTAGAACTGGCAAGCCTTGAAAAGTTAGCATTACCTGAGTCAAAAGCCGCACTCATCCCCATATCCGACAAAATATCATTTAGATCTATAGAATATGCACTTTCAAACTTGGGCACGGCAACATTAACCACAATTTGCTGTTTATCATTAAGCAAGTTAACAATTTTTAGGCCAGTCAACGTTGAAATATAATCATTAACTGAGGTACCCTCGTTTGGCAACATAGCCACAAAAGCATACTTTCTTCCGGCATAATACTTCATAAAACCTGTTGCGTCTTTGTCATTGAGAAAAACACCTTCAGTACTATACATCATTTGCACATCACGTTTTTGTCCTAAAACAGAAGTGAAAATACCCGGTCGAACGTTAGACTCATTGTAGATTTGTTCCCACTCGGCATCAAACGCTATAGCATTAATAAGATACATAACCGCATAAGGCGAAATTTCGTTAAGAATACTTTTTATCATACCATGAGTCTTCTCGCTCACCCAACCATTTATGTCCTTAAGAGTGCCATCATCAAAAAGAGCTTTGAAAATTGAAGCATCATAATAATCAGCATTTGTTTGCAAAAAATCCTTCACAACTAAAATAGAGCCATCGTCTCTTATCCAAACAGAATTAGCAATATCTAAAGATGCCTTATCATCAGAGGAGAGACTTTTAAGATAAACCTGCAAATACCCATTAAGCTCAACAATAGAAACCCCGAAAACACTTTCAATCTGAGAAAGAGTATCACCATCAGCCCCATTAGCAACCATAGCTAATGCACATAACACAGATAGAGGAGACATTATAGTGTTTTCTTTATCTGACATGCTATTTTGAAACAGCCAAATAGAAAAATCAACTGCTCCTATGTTACCATCCTTGATATCGATATTGAGACTTAACTCGTTAGGCTTTATGCCCTTCATCAAGTCATCTGAAGCTGATGAAGTGTATGCAATAAGAGATATGAAAAGAGATACAACAACCAAGATAGCAATAAATACTGCAAAGACTCTTTTGTTTTTCATACTAAGATAATCTCCAATATTAATAAATCTCTGTAAATTATAAGTATTGTGCAGGTTTGTTTGTGTAAAATGGTTTAATTTATGAGTGATATAGTAGCATAGATTCAAATTAACGCAAATAAAGGTAAGATCAAAAAAGTGTTTTCAATATGTGAGTTGGGTGTCAAAATGCAATAAGGCCCAACAGTACTACAACGATCTAAACAATAGACATACGTCAATGTCATTGTGTGTTACTATGTATTACCCTATCAATGATAAACGGTATTGCAAAAAAGCAGCATAATTTGGGAAAGGCAGGTTGTTATAAGAATAATGCTTTTTTGCCCAACAAAAAATCCTCTAAACCACAATTCACACTACCAACAATGAGAGATACAGCAGCGGGATACTGCTGCTTGAAAACAAGACTCCCTCCAACACCTTTCACCCTACCACTTTTAACCTCTATAGCCACAAGCTGACT
>WRNB01000027.1 GCA_009776805.1 Candidatus Bathycorpusculum grumuli
ATGTGTAGTTGTGTGTGGATTGTGGTGAAAATTATTTTTGCAGACGTGAATCATTATTGTGTAGTAGTCAAAAATTTGACTCGCTACGACTGAATAGTAACTGTTTTTTTACTGCATTTACGCTTATGGAAATGACATTGGGCAATTATTTCGGGATAAGACATTTTCAATCCTATTGCTTGCACTTAAAACAAAAGTCGGCAATCCTGCCTGCATTTTAAAATGGTCAAATCCGACCACTTTAAACAGGATTATATAACAATTTCATGTACCCAAAAACTTTGTCTGTGTAGTGATAAATTATTTTATTTTTAGCTTTGTCGTCAATAGAAAATTGGTGTTCACAAAAACACTGCATATTCGCTATGGTCTGTTCTCTTTTTTCATAAACGCTCACTTTAAATATACGGCACAATACATTATAATACTGTATAAAATGCAGTGTTGTGATACAAAATCAAAACAAGTCTACTACTCAAAAAACTCCAACTTGAAAACAAAGAAACCATAACAGCAAAAGAACTCAAAAACTACTGCAACCAACTAAACTTAGACTACACTGCAACAATCGACCACTACCTAACACGCAAACACCTAACACGCATATTCAGAGGAATATTCTACATAAAAACCATAGACGAAAAACACTTAGGAAAAACAAAATATACACACCTAGAACTCATAGCCAAAGGCCTACAAATAAAAGGCATAAAAAACTGGTATTTTAGCCACTACACAGCACTAAAACTAAACAACCAAACCCACGAATACTACACCCTAAACTACATCACCAACGACAAAATACAACGAACAAACCCAACAAAAATAGCCGGTCACAAATTCAAATTTCTAAAACTAAAAAATTCCCTTCTAAACTTTGGACTAATACACAAAGACGCCATAACATATTCCGATCCCGAAAAAACAATACTAGACTTCATCTACATATGGTGTTACAACGGCATAAAAAAAGACAAAATACTCGCCGACATAGACGACTGGACAACCAACCTATCCACAGCAAAATTAATAGAATACTCCAAAAATTATCCTAAAACAGTCCAAGACATTGCCCACGAACTAGCAAATAACCTCAAGGTGATTATATGAGAAAAGAATTCATTGCAACACTCGCAGATCAGAACAATATTGAGCAGACTGACTTGTTAGAAAAAGACTTAATTCTTCACCAAATACTAACTGACCTTTCAAAAACCGAGTTTTTCCACGAAAACTTTGCCTTCAAAGGCGGTACCTGTCTAACTAAATGCTATCTGGGTTATTATCGATTCTCCGAAGATATAGACTTCACTTGGAAAAACCAAACCGTTTTTGAGGGCAAATCACAAAAACAAATTCGCAAAAACCTCTCAAACACAATTGTCAAAACAGGTGCTATATTTGAGACTATAGCAAATAATCGTGGTTTAGATTTTAAGTATGCTAAGCAAAACAGACGCTACGTAGAGCTTGGAGGAAGTAACAAAATTTGCACTTTTAAAATGTGGTACACTCCACATAATTTTAACACGGAAAGTTTTGTGAAAGTACAGATGAATTTTGTAGAAAAACTGTACTTTACACTCCAAAAAGGTCTGCTTAATGCGTTGCCCTGTAAGAAAAGTGATGAGTTAACTTTTCTGTTTCCAGAGTACACTGATTATTTCCAACCAATCAGCCTGTATGTTTATGATACTCGTGAGATACTTTGTGAAAAAGTGCGTTCAACGCTTACAAGGAAGGGTTTTAAAGCGCGGGATTTTTTAGATGCTTATTTGCTCTGTCAAAAGTTCAATCTACGCTTGGATGATTTACTTGAGGTGGTTGTAGGCAAAATTTGTTTTACACTTGGTATGTATCAGAAGTACAGAGAACATTTTAAGGCCAAGAAAAACTCTTCAATGATAGAGTCATTTATGTGGGATAAGGAAGAGAAATTTTTGCTTCAAAAAATTGATGAAGAAGCCTTCAAAGTATTTTTAGTTGAGTTCAATATGTTTCTTAAAAAAGTCATCGAAAAAATCCCTCCAGATTGTCTGAAAACTAGCTGAAGCTATGAGCTAAAATTAAAAACTGTATGATATGAAATATTTAAATAATAAAAATGTTTAAATATTTTTGAATCATAAATTTTTAGAATCGTTTACAACTGTAAAGATTCTGTAACTGTTTTCAGAGTTTTTGTGGTGTTTGGTTAGCGTTCTATTGTTTCTTGTGCCGTTTTTTTCGACTAGGTGTTTATAGATGTTTGTTGTTTGTTGTTGTGTTATGTGTTTTTTGTATAGAGATGTGTTTTTGGTTTGGGTGAAAGTATGTTTTGTAGTGTTGGTATTTGTAGGTTTGGTGTTTGGCTTGGTTTTTGTCGTGTTTTATGGTTGTTTGTTTTGTTCTTTTTTTGTAGTGTTTGTATTTTGGGTTTTGGTAGGTTTGTGTTGGTGTCTTTTGGATGGGTCATTGATATTTGTTCATCAAACCCTATAAACAAATCTATGTTGGGATATTGTTAAACTTGTTTTAAGGCCAAAAAACTAGCAACAACTAATGCCCACTATTGCCATAACGTTTTGCAAAAATATTTTGTATTTCTTCAGGCTTTTCTATTACATACATACCTGCCATTTGTTTAAGTTTACGAGTTTGTTCCGCTTCCTCTTTACGTACTTGAATTTTTATAGTTTTCCCGTTTGGTATAACTGTTTCAACAACACTTTCTTCATAGTCTGTAGGTAAAACATACACTGTACCAAAAGCTTTTAGACACATAATAACAGAATTTGTGATTAAAGTATCACCTATGCCGTTAACAATTTTAGCAACAGTATTAGAACTTGTAGGTGCCACCATCATGAAATCATATTTTCCGCTTTGCAACCAAGACGCCAAAAATGGCGCGTTAGGATTCATTTCAACATTAAACTGAGCAAACTCTTGTTTTAAAATATCAAACTGCCTATAAAATTTAAGCATTGTTTCTCCATTTTTAGAAACAAACACATGTATATCCACATTTGATTCATATTGCTTTTTAATCGCAACCATAACTTTGACAATCTCTGCAATTTTATCGCCACCACCAGTTATTCCCCAAGCAATTTTACACTTTTTCTGCTTTTCACTCATTTCTTATTTCCTCATAACTTTTAAAAATATGTGAAAACTTTTAACTGTTTTCATTTTTTCTAAAACTTTCTCACTTTGTTTATCCTCAATTTACTCAAAAATTTTGGTAACGTACAATCACAAACTACAAAGTTGATCTTCTATAGTCGCATAATTAGAGTAATTACGTGTTCATGTTCAAGCCAGTATCAAACAATAAAAGAACCACAAAACAACCTTTGAAAACACATTTTACACTTCAAATCAACAAAAACAAAATAAACATAGTGATTACAATATACAAATTTACCCACATTACATTTACCATTAATAACCAATTCGGAGATTACCACAATAGTTAAACACATACATTGCAGAAAAAACTGGAATAATCAACTAAAAATTTAAATAAAAAAATGTAAAGGTAAAGAATGTTTCGAGATTATTCGCTCTCGAAGTATTCTTCTGGTTTTGGTGGAACTGCTGGAAGTCCTTTACGTTCACGAATTTCTTTGATTGTTACGTCTTGCATTTGCTCTGGAACTGGTGCCCATCGACTAAATTGAGTTGCCCAAAATGCACGACCTTCTGTTGAGCTTCTAAGTTCATCAGCTATACCAAAGCTTTCTGATACGGGCATTTCTGCTCTAACTGTTATCATGTCTTCTTCTGATGGCATATCAATGATTTTGCCGCGACGTTTGTTAACCGTTGCAAGAACGCTACTGACAAAGTCTGATGGAACTTTGCATTCAAAGCTTATGAGCGGTTCAAGCAATTTCGGGTTACTAAGAAGAATAACACAATAGATTGGTCTCCAAGTCATTGGTATGGCTTGTGCTGGGCCTCTGTGAACTGGATCTTCGTGCAGGGTGATATCTTCTAGATTTATTTTTAGACCGTACGCTGGTTCTTTTGTAAGTGGTGATGTATGTACCGCTTCACGGAAACCCGTTTTTATATGATCGATAATTTCTTCTACATATTGGCGTCCACGGATGCGATTGACTAAAATGTTGTTTTCTTCAATTGCAACTGCACCTTTTGCTTCGTCTGCTGTCCAACCAAGACCTTTAAGAACTTTGGCTCTTTCATCTTTGTTTTGCAAATCAGTGATTTTTTCCGTTTTTATTGCTTCTATGACATCGTTAGAGAGTTTTTCTATGGTTATCCATAGTTTGTTATGTTTGTTAGGACTTTTACCCATGACTGCCGGGCCAACGTAGTCATGGTTGATAGTTTCTCTGTAGATAACAATTGGTTTACTGAGTTTAACTTTGAGGCCTGCTTCTTGCATTCGATATGCGGTGATTTCAAGATGGAGCTCACCCATGCCTGAGAGGAGGAATTCACCTGATTCTTTATTCATGATAAAGCGTATACAAGGATCTTCTGTTGTGATTTTGTGTATAACTTTGTCAAAAAGCGGTAAATCTTTAACGTTTTCTGGTTCAACAGCTACAGTGACAACTGGGTCTGACACATAGTTTAAACCTTCGAAACTGTGAATTTCACAATTTGCTTCACCTATAGTTTCACCAATACGCATGGCAGGTAAACCTGATATCGCACCAATGTTGCCAGCGGGTACACGGTCAACAAACACTCGATCAGTTGCCATGCTCATAAAAACTTGTTGAATGGTGCCTTTTTGTTGAGCACTGATTAATTGTACCTCTTTACCTTTGGTTATCGAACCACTGAAAATTCTTCCAATGGCAACTGAACCACTGTGGGGATCCACATCAATTGTGGTAATGCACATAAGTAATGGTGCTTTAGGATCAACTTTTGCCATACCCACACCAACAGGTGACGCTACATCGCCTGGCCAAATTTTTGATTGACGATACGGTTGAGCTTCTAATGGACTTGGTAAATGTTTGCAAAACATGTTAAGTATTGGTTCTGGCAGTGGGGCTCTCTTGCTTAATGCTTCTACTTTAGCGTTAACTTCTTCTGGGTCACCAGTGTATGCATCGATGATGTCTTGGAAACTAATTTTCTTTTGTTTCATATAATCAAGATTTAATCCCCATTTGTGGAGTGCTGAACCAAAAGCGACAGTGTCTTCGATTTTTATTTTCCAATCATTTTTATGTTCTGGTGGTGCATGTTTTTCAATTAAATTGTTGACTCTTAGAAGAACTTTTGCAAATCTCTTCTGAATTTCTTGTGGAGACAACTTTATTTCTTTGATTAATCTATCTACTTTATTGATAAATAAAAGTGGTTTTACTCTTTCTTGTAGGGCTTGCATGAGGACAGTTTCTGTTTGGGTCATTGGGCCTTCAACTGCATCAACAACTACAAGTGCGCCATCAACAGCTCTCAAACTTCTTGTAACTGCGCTTGAAAAGTCAATGTGTCCTGGAGTGTCAATAAGGTTAATCAAGTATTCTGTATTATCATATGTGTGAACCAAACTGACGTTTGAAGCAAAAATTGTAATTTGACGTTGCTTCTCAAGTATATAACTATCAAGGAATCGTTTTTGTCCAGCAGATTCTGCGCTGATAATGCCTGCATGTGCTAAAAGACTGTCTGACAAGGTTGTTTTGCCATGGTCAACATGTGCAATAATGCTGGTGTTACGAACGATTTTTGGGTTATCCATCAGTTTAATAATTTCTTCAGTTTGTCTAAAACGCGCCATAACTTAGTCATTCTCCATTTTATACTTTATAATTTTGTTACTTTGATTTGAATGCATCATATTTCTGAACAGTTTATACATCTGGAAATCTCTCAAATAATATGGTAAGCTACATGGACATTGAATTTGTAACCTATTAACTTTATGGCAATAAAATATAGAGCACGGCAATAAAATAAAATATTTTCTCAGAATCCAACAACAGCTTTCTTTATTTAACTATTTTTTAGTAGCATTCAATCACAGGCTATAAGTCTTATAGTATTTTATAAATGAAATTCTTTGTATCTTGTGTAGAATTTTTGTTTGTTTTAGTTTCAGTTAAGCCGAATTGGGTTATAAGGTTTTATTTTAGTTGGTCTGTGTTTAAAAAAAGCGTGATTTGTACGGTAAAGTAAATGGTGTTGTGTGTGTTTTTATGGTTTTGCATGCGAGTTACTTAAACTTGGGAAATGTTAAGTGTTTGATACGTTGGCGGAGATTGTTGGATTGTTGTTATGTGGTATCACTGACAAAAACTGTGTTTACACTTGTAATGCAAAGTTTTTGGCAAAAAAGTATCTTGTAGGTGTAAATATTACGATTTATTTGCGGCACTGATTTGTGGCATAATTAACTACAGGAAAATAATACGTGAGGTGGTAAAGATTTGCCTTAGCAACCAAATTATCAATGCGAGGCATTAAAAAAGTTACTCTATA
The DNA here is from genome assembly GCA_009776805.1 of Candidatus Bathycorpusculum grumuli. Taxonomy (GTDB): domain Archaea; phylum Thermoproteota; class Bathyarchaeia; order Bathyarchaeales; family Bathycorpusculaceae; genus Bathycorpusculum; species Bathycorpusculum grumuli. Next base: position 6,457 of record WRNB01000027.1, read on the forward strand.
GTTTGTGTATGTGCGATGGATACGTGGATTTTTGTTTTGTGTTTGTGTTGTGTGTTGGTGTGGCGTATGTGTTTATTTACATGTTTTGATGAAGAGTCGTTTGTTTTGCTGTAGAAATTGTTTTTGTATAGGTTTTTGTTTTTCCGTAAGATATAAGTTGTTCAATAATTTGTCAATATGTTGGAAGAGAGTTAATGGGTGAACATAAGAGTACAGTTACATCAGTTATTTCGGTAGATTTGATTCGTGTTGTAGCAATATTTGCAGTGATTGTGCTTCATGCAGTGGTTTATGCCTCTAACGATGTACTTATTCAAAATAATTTAACGGTTTATCGTGGATGGGTAGTTACTGGTTATTTGAGTTTTAGTCGAATTGGCGTACCTTTGTTTCTTATGTTGACAGGTGCATTGTTGCTTGCGCCGTCTAAAAAAGATGAAGATATAAGTATATTTTTTAAGAAACGATTTATACGTGTGGGTTTGCCTTTTCTCTTTTGGGGGGTTATTTATTTTCTTTGGGATATTTATATTGAAAACCAGGCGGTTACGCAGGAATTTATTATAAGAGGTATTCTTTCGGGACCATATATTACGTTTTGGTATCTTTATATGTTGTTGGGTCTTTATCTTGTAACACCATTGTTGCGTGTTATGGTTGCTAATTTTACTAATAAGCACTTCAAATATTTTATAATTCTGTGGTTTGTAGGTATAACGTTAACAGCGTGGATAAAATTTGTAAGCAATGGGCAGTATCAAATAGATGGTAACTTGTTTCTTATACCGTTAAGTGTTGGTTATTTTGTGATGGGTGCTTATTTTGTTAATATACAGGTTAAGCGTAAAATTCTTGGTGTATTTACTGTTTTAGGCCTTGCTTTGACAGTTATTGCAACTTATCTTGTTGTTTGGAGTGGAGGCAGTAACATGTACTTTTTCCAGGAATACTCTAGTTTTACAGTGATTTTAGCTTCAGTATCCTTGTTTATGTTGTTAAATAGTTATGGTAAATCCTTTGAGGTATATCAAGCGGAGAAATCTTCTTGGAAACATCGTGTGTTACATGTTATTAGTGAAAATAGTTTATCAATTTATCTGTTCCATATGATCGCACTTTCTTTGATTAAAAACGGTTTCTTTGGTTTTATGCTACATGGGCGTAATGTTGATTCTATTATTGGTGTACCTCTCTTAGTAACCTTGACAGTACTGCTTAGTTTAATTGTTATTATTCCGCTTAAAAAAATACCGAAGCTTAAAAAATTCATTGGATAAATCATCAAATTATTGGAAAAATATGTGAAGAATTATTTGAGGTTGTTTTAGATGATTTTGGTTTATTGTTTGTTTGGTATATGGTGATAGTTTTGTTTGCTTTGATGGATATTATTCATAAGGCTTTTATATTTGGTGCTGATGTTTTAAATGGCATCTAATGCTTAAAGGAATACGGTAATATGATGGAACCAAGTAAAAAGCCGTTGAATGTGCTAATAAAACAGTTACATGGAAATATTGAGGTTGTTCTAAAAAACGGGTGTGATTATAAAGGGAAAATGATTAAGTGTGATGGTCACATGAACATTCTTTTGGAAGGTGCAACAGAATTTAAGGATGAACAAGCACTCACAAATTATGGTAATGTGTTGTTGCGAGGAAACAACGTTTTATACATTGTTTTAGATGCTAATAAGCACTAAAACATTATGTTTCTAATTTTGCCAGTAACATAATCGCAGGCAAGTTGAAAATCAATTTTCACGTCAAACCTGCGGTTAAAAAATGTTAATATATTTTGTATATCTCTTTGTAAAAGTTCTAACGCGTTTGGATGATCTGCAGTAACGAATTGTGGCCAGTCAATAATTAACACGTGCATATCGTGCTTGAGAATAATGTTGTATTCACTTAAATCACCATGAATTATGTGAGCTTTAAGGTAAGCTTTTCGGATGTTACGCAAAATTTCTTTTAGAACAGAGGCTGGTCGGGATATTTTACGCCATTTAGATAACTCACCGCCTTCAATAATACTCATAACAATAGTATGTCTATTGTGCCATATAGGATTAGGAACCGCTATCCCATTTTTATAACCTAACTCAAGAGCATGGAATTCTTTTTCAGCTGCAAGATATGATTGAAATAACCAAGCAGAATGCTCTTTTATGTATCCACGTTTTCTGCGTGTTTGTCTAAAACTTGTCCGTCCAAGTCTGTGAAATTTGACTGCAACAGTCTCTCCAATAGGAGTTAATGCTGTATAAACATCAGCCTCTTTACCTACACCAATAGTTTGTCCAAAAGAAGAAAAAACTTTAGCTTTTACAAATGCGTTAATAGCTAAACAATCGTATCCAATATAGTTTAAAGCATACCCAACATATGCGCTTTTATTATAATAAAGTAAACCAAGTTTATTTAATTTATTAAGAGTAAAATCAACTCTAACCATAGGTACTTTAGCAAATTTTTGAATCTGTTCGCGAGGTACAAATTCGCGCTTATTCATTCCAACTTCAATAATATTTAACACACGAAAATCTTCAATATCAAGTAAACGAAAAATTTGTACCGCAAGATCAGCACTAGACATACATTAGTAAAATAATCGTCATAAATAAAAAGTGTTCACTATAAAAATAGTCTGTGTAAGCATCAATAATACAAATAATCCCAACGCGGTTTCTGAAACCAAAATGTGCAAAAATTTTATACGTTTTGCACAGAATTTTGTTTGTAGAGTACAAAAACAAGTAACATTTTCTGGATCACGTTTTTTAACAAGTTAAATTTTATGACGTCATGTCTTGTTTTTAACGCTTTTTTTGTGATTGTAACTTTTTAGTGCTATTTGTTGGAATTTTACATAAGGTAGTTTGTGTAATTTTGTGATTATTGTGTTTTAGTTTTTTATTATGATTGGTTGTAGGTTTTGTTTTGGATTGCTTTGTTCATCTAGTTTTTTGGGCAGATGAGTAAGGTTTGTTGTTTTGTGTTTTTATTTGTGTTTGATTGGACTTGTGAATTTTTTGTTGTTTGTTGATGAGGTAACGTAGTGGATATTTTTGGTCCATAAAAAAGTTAATTGGTTAATTTGTAGCATCAAAGTTTTGTGCTGTTTTTGTTTGTTAGGATAGTTGTGTTTTTGTGTTTATAGTGTTATTTGGTGTAGGGTTTAAAAAATGTGTGAACTGGTGTGTGCTTGTTTTTGTTGTTATTTATTAAAAACCCTTATTTGTTGTAGTATTATATTTTTTATTGTTGGATGTTTATGGATGAGGAATTGCGTGTTTCAAAAATTAAAGATGGTACAGTTATTGATCATATAAGTGGTGGTTATGCTTTAGATGTTGTGAAAATTTTAGGTATTACTGGTAAAGAGTGTCGTGTTATAACTATTGCTATAAATGTGCCAAGTAAGCAATTGGGTATAAAAGATATTATAAAAATTGAGGGGCGTGATTTGAATTCTGATGAAGTTAATCGTATTGCTCTTGTTGCGCCGCATGCTTCGATAAATATAATTAAAAATTATGAGGTTGTTGAGAAAATGGAGATAAAAACTCCAAAAGTTATTATTGGTATTGTAAGTTGTGTGAATTCTGTTTGTATAACTAATAGTGATGAGCCTGTGAATTCTAAATTTTTGGTTGAAACAGTTGATCCGTTAATTTTGAAATGTCATTATTGTGGGTGCATTATTGAAAAAAAAGATATTATGGCACAAATATAACTTATATTAGATGTTAGTTTTAATTATTTGAGCCCTATATATTAGTCGTGTATGTGCTAAATAATTCAAAAAATAGTACTAAAAACACAAACACCAACAAAATGCGCCCGCCATCAAACACTAATTATAACAAAGATTTGTTATAACAAATTTTTTTCTGCTAACCAAAATAATAATTTAAAATCTGCTTGGGTTAAACGTTTACCCTGATTTAACGTTGGACATTCACTTGTAGCAATAAACACATATTTTTGTTGCTTTTCGTCAAACTTTAACTCAAACGGATAAAACCGACAAACCATTGGTCTGTAATTATAAATGCTACAATTGTCCTCTTTGAGGAAAAAACATTTACCACTACACAGTTTCATTTCAAACCTATACGGCTGTTTATCTACAATTTCAAAACAGAAATCATCTATACTAAAAGCAGTTTGTTGCTGAATTATTTGCACTTCATTTTCAAGCATAATTATGTGGCGTATCTTTTCTTTTGTGTTTCCACAGCATATTGCACATTTGTTACAGGCAAATCTCAAACCTTTCGGATAAACAAAGCTCACTTATACTCAAATTAAAACAGACTTTGTTACCTAAAAACTTCTTGGCTAAAAAACATGATTAAGGTTGTTTGATACGATGGCCTTCACCATATTGATATGGCCTGTTTAGATTTTTTAAAAGTTTATTTTTGAACACTTCATCCATATTCATGTTTGGACAGGCAAGTCTACTAGCATCTAAAAGATAAAAAATTACATCAATTATTTCTTCAGCTATTTTTTCTTCTGATGTACCTTTTTTCCATGCATCACTAGCTTCACCAAGTTCAATGAAAGCAAAAAGTAATTTTTTAGGTATATCCTCAGGTTTGTTGTAAAAACCTTTTGCTATGACTAACGCTTCTATTTCTTTTTTCATTTCTTCAAGATGCACAGATTTACGCCTCTTAAACAAAAAACTATACACGGTTATTTAAATAGTAAATGATATAAACATAACTTTTTGGAAAAATGTAGTATTGTGTAAACTTACAATAATTGTTTTGTGTTTTAATAGTTCAGTTTTTTATTTGATAAATATTCAAGTTGCAGATTATACCTGCACCTAAGCTATAGTTTTATGCTATAAACCCATTAAAAACACGACAGAATAAATATGTACTTTGTTTGTTATTTTTAGGATTGTAAACAAAAATATTTTCCGTAAACAATAAGAACAGTGAAATCATTCATATATCGTACGGTTCGTATGAATAAAAAAATGTTTACTCTGATTGTTCTTTTATTACTGTTACTGGTGTTTATCAACGCTTTAAAACCTGCTAACGCTCAAAATTCAAATGTTATTAGAATTAAAGCAGACGGTACAGTAACTGGAACTGACAAAATAAAGCAGGATGGTACAGTATACACTGTGACTGCTGATTTATATGCAACTGTTGGCCAAAATGAAGCGTTTATTTTCATAGAGAAAAACGATATAACTCTTAATGGAGCCGGTTACACCGTTCAGGGTTCAGGTATGGGTACAGCAATTTACATGCTAAAAAACCAGAATGTTGTGGTTGAAAACTTTGTTATACGTAGTTTTAACATAGGCATCGATTTTGGAATAGTTAATAATTTACCTCCAGATTCAAATTATCTAAGCCAACCATCAGCATTTAATAATAAAATATTTGATAACCAAATTGAAGTAAGCCTCAATTCTGACAGCAACCAAACCAGCCGAAGCGCAGGTTGGTGTATCTACCTTAATGATGCTGTTCAAACATTGATTTCAGGTAACAACTTTACATGTCATAATCCTCAAGGCAGCATTTTCTTCAGTAACTCAACTATAGATACAAATTTAATTGATAACAACTTTGCTGGAGGCGGTATTTACTGTTTAAAATCCAACCAAACTACAGCTCAAGGAAATATTATTGACGGAAAACCTTTGATTTACTTAGACAGTAAATCTGATCAAATTATTGATGGAGCAGGACTTGTTTATCTTTTCAATTGCAACAATATAGTTGTAAAAAACATTAAACCCACCTATGAACATGCAGTTACAATACAACTAGTTGATACAACAAAAAGTGAAATAGTAAACAGTAACGGTTACATTAATTTGATTAATTCAAGTGACAACAGCATACACAATAACTTACTAAAATCAATAACACTAGATGCAAGTTCACACAATGAACTATATACCAATGTAGTTACCAGTTTTAGCACATGTATAAAATTGTGCGGAGCATCAAATTTTAACAAAATTTATGGCAACTTACTTTCAGACACTATTTATTCAGATGATGCAGAAAGAGTACGTAAAGCAGGATTCAATACTGTAGCAATTCAATTAGGAGATATAGAATTAGGTGGAGTTTCTAACAATGACATCCAAAGTAACATGATTATTAACCATGATTGTGGATTTGAATTCTTTCTAAGTTCAAATAACACCTTAACAACTAACACTATCACAAACTGCAACGCAGGAATTCAACTTGGCAAATCAAATTATAATATTTTAACTGAAAACAACATAACTTCCTGCAAATACGGTATAAGCATATATGCCGAATCAAGCAATAATGCTTTTCACCTCAACAATTTTATCAACAACCAAATACAATGTGTAGAATCACACCATCAAACATTTCTCTCTGATAAAGAAACCTACGCAACAGACAACACATTTGATAAAGACCAAAAAGGTAATTACTGGGATACTTACACAGGCAAAGACATAAACGGTAATGGCATAGGTGATACACCGTACTCAATTTTTGAAAACATGACTGACAATTACCCATTAATGAAACCATTCAAAACATCCACAACCATATCTACACCTGCATATAATCCAACAACAACTCAACCACCATCAAACAATAATACACAAACACAATTTAGCAAAGAAACAAAAATATTCATTATCATAACAATTATAATTGTCGCAGTCATTAGCGGCTTACTTGTATACTTTAGACGCCTAATTTTCCGATAACAAATAACTACAGAAAACATTGTCTCATAAGACAACCTCCGAAAACAAAGTTTACATATTAGCTAATTTTTTCATGCGTTTATCGTGTTTCTTCGCAAGTATTGACGCTGTAATAAACATAATAGCCCCTATTAACCCCAAAATTAGATTTACCAATCCTACTGTTTTCGATCTCGAACGATCTAGCAGGGAGACTGCAATAGCTTGTGACATTGCTACAGTTCCAATAATCATAAGATGAAACCAATAATCTTCAGCGGTTTTTTTGTCCATTATACAAACCTTCTTTTCATGTTATTTACACTATATCTTTATAAAAAAAGAGGAAATTTTAAGGTTTTTATTAATACACCATCACATAATCAATGTGTATGATAGTACTCATGCTATTGTCGTCATAACTTGTTAATCAATGTACCAGAAACGTTATGGTTCTTTTTTCTTTAACACCAGCTTCACGCTGAAAACGCTTTTGTTTTTGGTTGTGATTGTTCAGCTGATTTCGTCGTCGCACGCAAACCAACCGTATTAATAACCGGTGCCAATTTTTTTTAGCCTCACACCGTACCTCACTCTTCGCCTACAATTTTTCCACAAATTGCATCGCTTTCTCGGCTATAAGCTGTTTCTTCAATTCCGATACAAATGACAATTCTACTTTGGGTTCGAGTGGTTTTTCTCTGTACTGCACTGTTTTTTGGGCTTCGTGTATTCTCTGCAATTTTTTTCAAGTTGTATCTCTTTTGCGTTTTTACGCTTTTCTTCCATATGTTGCTCTTTTTTTAGTGCTTCGCGCTGTTTTGCCTCTTTTTTGGTGGTGCGTTATCCATTGCGACGTTGAACTTTGATTATAATTGTCACGCTCGGTTCGCGCGCCTTTTTTGCTCCAACGCCAAGTCTCCGCACCTAAATGTATCGTAGGTTCACGGTCAAGACCATGCGCTTTAAGTGTGTGGTGGTCTATCAAAGTCATTTCCATAAGTGGATTTCTCAAGCCCAGTTTTTCCTGTAACCTGCAGAATGCTTGCAAATAGTTCCTCGCCTCTCAAATGATTGATTAGGCCTCTTCGCAGATTGAAACCAATGCAAAATTAACAATCTTATCAATCAACCCCTTGCGCACACCAATGTCATTTCATAAGCACAAACGAAATAAACAAAACAACCATTTTTCATAAAAATTACTAATACACAATCCACAACACCACAAAAACAAGACAACACCATTAAAAATACAAAACACAATTAATTCAACTGTGCAAAACATTAGAAGTATCATTGTCAAATGCGATGTGTAGTTTCTGCGCATTCATATGCGCTCACCTAGTGTTTTTGGGAATTTTTATTGAGGTTGTCACGCAGTCTGAATTAAGTATGTATCATCAATTCAGTAAACTGTTTTGATACGTGACCAGATATTTCTATGCTTGCCCATAATTCGTTACACAAAACGTGTAACACTCAAAACATAAAAATATATAATTTGAGATGTTACACAGTAGTGCCTGTTCTGCTAAACAGTAAAGTTAATATTTTATGAATAAAATTTTGTGCACAATGTGCAGATTTTTTGTTTATTTTATTTTCAGTTCAACTGTTAAAAAGAATATTTATCAAATTAACAACATTTTTATGTAAAAACACGATTTATAGTCACATTATTTTATCCGAGAAACTATAAACAGTATGTAACCGCATACCATTTATAGTTTCTCGGACTTGCCGTCTGAGTAACTCTGAATTTTCATCCACTATGTCAATTTAATGCCTTCTCATCATTCGGCAATCACAATACATTAAAACAAAAATAAAAGCATTCAGAAAAAACCAAGCGATAACGCGCCAAAAAGGTACGCCAACAAACCAACCAAAAATAACAGCAAAACTATATTTTTTATTTTCCGAGCCCTCTCACGTGAAGAATTTAAAAACAAAAACACAGAACACACAACTAATCCTACATCAGTAATAAGAACAAGTGGCACAAACAAAATACCCACTAACCCCAAATACCATGTAACAGGTGTTAAAACCACTGCAAACATAAAAAAACCAACAGCAACGGCTGCTGCTACGCGTTCTCCAAATCGCACTGCAATTGTTTTCACCCCTTCAGCTTTATCACCTTTAACATCCACAATACCCTTAGTGACTTCTCTACCAGTGTTTGAAAGAAATGCCATAGTTGCAAACAACATAACATTTAACCCAACAGTTCCAACAGCAGTTACACTACCATAAATAAACGGTATAGCTACACAGGCACTTACCAAAAAATTACCCATTAACCCACTACGTTTACCCACCGTAAGATAAGAGGCGGTTATCACCAAAGAAATAGTGGCAACAACAAAACAAATCAGTGACACAAGAAACGCAAACACAAAACCCACAATAATTAGCCCAGTCATAAAAACTAGTGCTTCTTTTGGTTTTACTGTACCGTTTGGAATTGGTCTTTTCGGTTCATTAATAGCATCAATTTTGCGGTCATAATAATCGTTAATTACCATAGATGCGGCACAGAAAGTAAAACCTGTTAAAAAACCATATAGAATGTTAAACCAGTTCAAATCAAACTGTGGGTGTGCAAGAAGAGCCCCAACAAATACTGCAAATCCCATCATTGCGCAGTTAATTGGGCGCATCAGTTTTATGAATCCGCCAAGTTTGTTCATGCTACTCTTACCTTGTCATTAGTTGCTAAAGTTAGGTATATAACTTTTATATGATTTGTAGCTATAAAATAAATGATAACTTTATGAACGCTATAAAGCGTGTAGCATTTTCTAAAAGTTAGCATTAACTGTTAGAACTGGAATGAGTAATACTGTGAAACTGTATATGAAGCAAAAAGTGTTTTCTTGGCGTGATCGCTTCTACGTAAAGGATGAAAACGGTAATGACTGTTTTGTTGTGGAGGGCGAGTTATTTACTTGGGGTAGAAAACTCCATGTTTATGATACAAGTGGTAATGAGGTTGCGTTTATACGACAAAAAGTGTGGTCATGGCGTCCGCGATATTTTGTTGAGATATGTGGTTGTGTCGCGTGTGAAATTGTCAAAGAGTTTACTTTGCTTAAACCTGTTTATCGTTTGGAAGGATCTACTTGGTGTTTAACGGGTAATTTTTTGGCTCATGAATATTTACTGACCGATGGTGACCAACAAATTATGCATTTATCAAAGAAATGGTTTACATGGGGTGACAGTTACGAGTTGAACATTACCAATCCACATGATGAATTGTTGTGTTTGTGTATTGTTCTTGCAGTAGATTGTGCCTTGGCAGAGCGCAAAAGGAAAACAAATTAAACCCGTTTTTTTAGAAAAAAAGTTTGATGTAACTTTAGGTAGCCTCCAAAAACCCCATTTCAGAAAACCAAACAAGTATAGTTGCACTGTTTTTGGCATGTGATTTTTGGGGAAACATAGTTTTTCGGAGGTCGCCTATAATGTTGTGTTAAGTTTTTGTTTATGTCTTGAACCATTTTTTGTTGTTCTTCTTATCAGATAGTTAATAAAGTATGATTCAAATTAGTGTTAATGGTTCAAAACGCTTTCGGAACTATTGAAAATAGGTATTGAAGATTGTGGGAGTATTGGGTAATGTCTGATAAAAGTATAGCTGTTACTTTGGTAACACTTGAAAGTCATAATCATGTAGTAGGTGATATTGAGCGTGGTGTGAAAATATATAATGATGGTGGTGTAGAGTTTCAAAAATGTGAATCCGGTTATTATTTGGCTCGTGTTCCGCATAAAGGTGATTTTAAAACTGTGTCTGTTTTGTTTTCTCGTAATGGTCGTGATCTTGAAAATCATTATTGTTCTTGTTGTGTTAAATATAAAAATCAGCCTATATGTCGGCATGTTGTTGCTACTGTGCTTGCCATACAGGGTGGTGTTATAGAATCGAAAGTGGTGTTGGGTAAGACTTATTGTTTTAAATCGTGTGTTGCTGAAAAAGATACTGCTAAAGCTGTTGGTAGTGGACACCTTAATGTATTTGCTACACCAGTGATGGTTGCTCTTATGGAACGTGCGGCTTGTGCGTTAATAGAAGAATTGTTTGAAGATGGTTATACTTCTGTGGGAACAAATATTAATGTTGCACATATTGCGGCGAGTTCTGTTGGAAGTGTTATTGAAGTAACTGCAAAAATAGTATCTGTAATAGATCGTACTATAATTTTTGAAGTGTCAGCTATTGATGAGGTTGGTGAAATTGGCAAAGGTACTCATACCCGAGTGATTGTTAACATAGAAGAATTTATGGGCAAAGTGCAAAATAAAAAATCATGATTTACACTAAATGTGTTGTTTGAAAAATAATTTTTTACAGACAAAATTATATTGGATAAAAAATGGTCAGTGGTTATTTATGCTTGTTTTTTATAGTTGTGTTTGTGTGTAAAAATTATTTTTGGGTACTTTTTAAATAATTCAGAAAATACGTCATCAAAACACAAGCATCACAATAACTGTCAACAAAATGTACGTGCTATCGCTAATTTCTAATAATGTTAAGGTCTAATTACATTTTTTGTTCTATAAAATGGTTTTTAAAAGAGAATTTGGTGAGGTTGTTGGTGTTTATTTTTTGTGTGGTGGTAATGGTTAAAAGTTTGTTTATGTTTATGTGTGTTTAGGTTATTGGTGAAGTGCTTGGTTGATCGTGGTGTTTCAATAGGTGATTGTTGTTCTCTTAAGGATCTTCGTGTTATTATTCCAGTGGGTGGGAGGGCTACTAGATTGTTGCCTTTGTCGGTTGAGACGAGTAAGGCTTGTTTGCGGTTGTTGAATAGGCCTCTTGTAGAATTTTCTTTGCTTTCTTTGGCTTCTCAGGGTGTTAGGAATATTATTTTTGGTGTGAAGGGTTATACAAATTATCGAAATCTTTATGATTATTTTGAGTCTGGTTATGGATTTAGTGCGCGTTATAATATTAAGCCGCGTTTGCATATTAAGTATCAGCCTAATGTAGCTGATTTAGGTAGTGCTGATTCAACAAGCATTAACATGGAATATTATGATTTAAAAAACACTGTTTTTGTTGTACAAAGTGATAACATTTTTGAAGTAAACCTTAAACATTTAATGGATTTCCATAAAGAAAAAAACGCTGCATTAACAATAGTACTTCGAAAAGTCGACAATGTTGAAGGATTAGGTCTTGCAGACATAGATAAAGATGGCAGAATTAACAAGTTTGTTGAAAAACCTTCACTTAATGATGCTCCAAGCAACCTTGCAAACACTGGATTGTACGTAGTATCTCCAAAAGTCAGAAAAATATTCAAAGAAAAAGACGTACAACAAATAATTAAAACTAAAAATCGCCTTGATTTTGGTTACGATTTTATTCCATATGTTATTCAATCAGGACATCCAGTTTATGGTTACAACATTAAAGGCAGCTGGTTTGATGTAGGTACACCTAAAAACTATTTAGATGCCATGAAAAGTCTGCTACATAATAGAGCTTTGATGCAAAACGATTTTGGTGAACATTTACATTCTGACCAGAACTGTTTAGTTTGGGTACAAAGTGAAAGTAGTGATTCTGGAAAGTGTAGTGAACAGATTTTGCAAAAAATTAAGCAGAAAAAAATTCATGTAAATGGAGCCGTTATGATTGGCAGACATTGTCAAATAGATGATGGTGCAACTTTAACTGATTGTTGTATTGATAATTTTACGCGTATTGGTAGAAATGCAGTGATAACTAATAGTGCTGTTATGGATATGACAGTTATTGGTGATTATGCAGAAGTAACTAACAGTATACTTGGTCGTCACGTGACGGTTTATTCAAGTCAGGAACGGGTTACAAAAATTTTTGACGAATCTGTAGTAGCTGATGATGTAATTGTAGAAGAAGGAAGTTTTCTCTGTGCCTCCAAAGTTTATCCACACCAAAAAATTAAAGGTGAATTCTTAAATAAAGTTCTAATATAGCAAGTGACTAAAAATTTTACTATATTCTATTTTTTGTGAAATGTAGGAAACAACAAATCAGATTTTGCAGCCGGTTAGAATCAATTATATTTTTGAGAAATGTACAAAATTTTTAATACCAACACCTAAATGGCTTAATTTTTGTTAATGGTAGCCTACAAAGCCTTCTAAATATGGTTTGAAACGCTGTTATATGCCATATTTAGGGGTAAAATGTGGGTTTTCGAAGACTCCTAAATATGTAATAAAACGTATTGTGTGTTGCAAAGTTATAGCAGCTTAGGCTTTGAACCATTTAAAAATTAGATATTTTGGTTTTTCATCTTTTTTGCCAGGTACAGCTATAATGAAACGTTTGCGTACGGTTGTTGCTAATCTACCCGCTTTTACGATTTCTGTTGCTGAAATTGTACTGCCATGTGGTTTTACAGAAACCATATATGGTGCATGTTCTACACCTGGTCCATATTTGTAGACGGCAAAGTCGCAACCAAATTTTATTCCTGGTGTAACAATTAATCCTTTGTCACGCAAGTCATGGTAAATGGTGTATTTATCTTTGAATTCTTCATGGAGTTGCATAGCTTTTTCTCTTAATACTTTAAGGCTGACGGCTTTTTTGTTTTCAATGACTTCAATTTGTTTTGTTTCTGCAAGATACACTCCTTCTATTAAATCCAAAATCAGCGGTACATCAAATTCAGGAATTTTTGGTTTTGGAATACCTAACGGTTTACCATAGTAAGCTGTTTTGTATAATTCCGAACCTTCCTGTGGGTTCCAAACTATTAGAAAGTTGTCTACGAGTTCAACTTTAATTTTTTGCTTTCCATGTGTTTGCGACACGTTACATTACCATTGAAAGCATGCGTGCAGTGTCTGCAGCGTCTTCGGCTTTATCAGCAGAATTTTCTAACAATTGCAATACGTCACGAAGCAAAAACAGTACTGGTGTATCAAGTTTAGCACTTAAAACTTTAATGATTAACGTACGATATTGATCATCAACTATACGTTCAGCAATTTCCACATCTTTAGCTCGCTCCAAAGTTTTTTCTGAACCATAATTAAGAACCATCATAGTTTCCCGAAGCTTTAACACTGCATCAAGCACTGCCGAAGATAATTTTATCAAATCATTTTTAATATCTGTTGATACGACCCAATTATGTTCCATAATTTCTACCAAATAGAAAGCTATTCCTTCTGAAAAGTCTGCTATTTCACTTGAAAGATTTGTAAATTTTAAGAAATCTTCCCTACTACTTAAAATTGCACCAATTTCAGCAAGTTCCTGACTTACCATCCGACGTGAACTAACTACTTCTTCTGCTCCAGCTCGTATATCAGTTACAAGCTTTTTTGCACTACCTTTATCACCACTTGCAAAATACTCAACTAACTGTGGAATTTTTCTAGAAACATCCACTACCTTACGTAAATTATCTGAACACGCACTTAACGCTCTACGCTTCACACGCTCTTCTGTCTCTGCAGGAAGTACCAAACTATTCTTGCTCTCCTAACTTTATAATCCTATTCTTTACTATAACGTATACGTGTCCATTAAAAAAGATAGCTATTTATTTTGAACCAAAACACCTATTGACTCAAAATCTATTTTCCCCATAAAGTATTGCTGTAACCGTTCAGGTAACTCTTTAATTGATGTACGCACTTGTTGCCAACTATCCCTATCACGAATTGTCACAGTATTATCATTTAACGTATCATAATCAACAGTTATACCTAAAGCTACACCAACTTCATCAGCACGAGCATAACGTCTTCCAATTGAACCTGCTTCATCATAATCCGTCATAAAACCCGATTCAGTTAACAATTTCTGAAGCTCCAACGCTTTAATGTCAAGACCATCTTTCCCCATTAACGGGTAAATGCCAACTTGAATAGGCGTTATACATCTAGGAAAACTTAGAATCACACGTCCATCTTTAACACGATACGCATATTCAATTGCCACATAAAACAAACGATCACACCCAAAACTAGGCTCCACAACATGCGGAACAAATCTTGCACCACGTTCAACAATTTTTTGATGACACACCTCGACCTGATCCTTAAACACCTGATCATCACCAACCATCACATAACCATCTTTATCCATAGCAGCAATAACTTTTTCTGTTGAAATCTTGGCAAGCTCACTAGCAACCCTACCCGCATCACCCTTAAAAATTGGCCCAAACTTTGCCATAATTGGCTTAACAATCAACTCTTCCCTTTCAACCGGAACATCATACTCTTTATACACACACAAATCAACCCCACTTGCCTTCATATGACAAGATAAATCATAATCCGTACGATAAGCATGACCCGAAACTTCAACCCAACCCCAACGATCAACAAGAACCTCTTGATCAAAACTCTGCGCACTATAATGGGCTTTTTCCCACATAAGCTTCTCAAGAAAACGTTGCCGCTCCATTGGTACACCAAGTTCAACAAGGAGACGCTTCGCCATAGCCATAAAAAATGCTTGCCATTCACAAAGTATAACCTTTTTATCCAAAGCCTCTCTAACAGTAAAAAAAGTAACATCCTCACATTCCTTTAACCGTGTATCACACAACAAAATTGGCAAAACATCCTCTTCCACATCTTTTATGAAACGGCAACTCGGATCGTTTGGATCAAAGAAAAACTCTAAATCAGAAATTGTAAACTCACGCAACCGAATAAGACCTTGACGCGGCGAAATTTCGTTACGCAACGCATGACCAATCTGAATAACTCCAAATGGCAATTTTTCACGTGCAATATTAAAGAGCCGATTAAACTCTACAAAAATATTTTGCGCCGCCTCAGGCCTTCCATAACCAACAGCACCATTATATGGACCAATAGTAGTCTCAAACATTGTTAAATAACGCTGAGGTTTACCAAAATTGCCTTTACAATCTGGACAAACAATCTCGCGAGTAATAATCTCCTGTTCAATCTCACATAACGTCATCTTTTCTGCTTCTTTACTATTTATGCCCTTTTCCTCTAAAAGATGATCAGCACGAAAACGAGTAGTGCATTTCTGGCATTCAACCATAGGTTCTTTAAAATGATCAACATGACCACTAGCCTCAAACACTTTACTAGGTGTAATAACGGATGACTCCATTTCAAAAATACCTATTTTTTTAACAAATAACTCACGTAAACGCGCTTCTACATTCTGCTTCAAACGCGTACCCAATGGTCCATAAGTCACAAAACCGCCAGTTCCACCATAAATTTCAAAAGATGGCCAAAAAAATCCTCTTCTCTTGGCTAACTCATTAATCACAGTAAACTTGTCATATACAGACTCTGAACCTTTAATTTCATTACTCAACTAAGTTATCCCATTTAAAATAGGACTCACAGCAAATTAAAACATTACCATATAAAAACGAACGATTATACAATTTTAGTTAACACTTAACTCAATTTAATTAAAAACAAAATAGATAAAAAATTACGTGTTTTGTAAAAAACTTTACTTGTAAAGCACTAAATGTAAAAATAGCTATGAACGTTCACGTTATTTGTGCATTATATGTTTGTTGTCTCTTCAAAAACTTGTTAATCAATAAATATGTGAAAACCAGACTGCACAAAAACATTAGAAACATCATTCAAACACTATGTATAGTTTCTGCGCATTCATATGCGCTCACATAGTGTTTTTGGAAATTTTTATTGAGGTGTTATGCAGTTTGAAATATTATATTTCATTGATTGTTATCTCATAAATATTAGACCAATTTTTTCCTGTAACATACAACTGCATAGTTTGAGTGTTATAAGCAATACCATTTAACACTGCCTCAGCATTTTCGGCAATATATGGTTGAGCTATTTTGTCTAAATCAATATAGGCTTCAACTTGACCTGAAACAGGATTTATTATTGCAATTTTTGAGCTGTGCCATATGTTTGCGTATATAACACCGTTGATGTATTCTAACTCATTAAGATTTTCCACAGATCCTTCTGCATCATATACACTAATGCTGTCAATAATTTGGTAATTGTTTGTATCCAAAAAATACAGATTCGCCGTACCATCACTCACAACCAAATGAGACCCATCATAAGTTAAACCCCACCCTTCAGTACTAAGGTTAAATTCATCCAACAACTCAAATGTTTCTTTGTCATAAATAAAACCGATTTTATTTTGCCAAGTTAACTGCACAATCCTATTATCAACCACCGCTATACCTTCACCAAAATATTTCTTATCCAAATTTATTTGTTGCAAAATTTTACCATCCACCAAATTCACTCGACGTAAACTGGATGCCCCGTTTATACCTGTACCTTCTATCAAGTTTCCATTATCATCAAAAGTAAGACCCTGTGTAAAAGCTGATGAATTATGCGGATACATTTGAATTATAGTGTAACTATACACTGGGATGTCACCAACTGGTGTTTTGACGTAATTATTTGTATGCGACCAATATGTAGAGATAATTGTTGCCATACAAATAATTATAGCTAAACAGACTATAGCTGTAACGGCGATGTAAATTTTTTTCATATTTAAATTATATGTGTTCAGATTAATATGGGTAATTGTAGAAAATGATTGTTGAATGTAGCGAAACACTTAAGTGTAAAAGATTTTACTTTTGTACATTACTAAAATAGGATGTAGAACCAATTGGCTGTTGAAGGTTTTTTCGAAAAGAAAAGAGAACCAGTAGAAGCTAAAGTCGGAGAGTTAACCCCGCAATCACGAGCGGTTAACATTACGGCCAAAGTAGTATCCAAAACTGAAATACGCGAAATTCCCATGGGTAGAGACGGTTCACCACACAAAGTTAGCGACGCTCTAGTTGGCGACGAAACAGGTACTGTTTACCTAACTCTTTGGGATGATAATATTGAAAAAATGAACGATGGCGACAGCGTACGCATCGAAAACGGATACGTTACTCTCTTCAAAGGAAATATACGCTTAAACATCGGTAAATACGGCAAAATTGAATTAGCCGCAGATCCACTAGATGTTGAAGTAAACACAGAAAACAATGTTTCAAGCAGGACATATGAACAACAACGTAGACCATTTAGAGGCGGCGGACGTGGCAGAGGTTTTGGTGGACGTGACAGAGGCGGCGGATACGGTGGTAACAGAGATAGAGATGGCGGCGGGTACGGTGGTAACAGAGATAGAGGCGACCGACGCGGCGGTGGCGGCGGCGGTTACAGAGCCAGATATTAATCTGTTTGCGTCACTTGCTAAAAGAAACTAACTTCTTTCCTTTTTGCTTTATATTTTTTTTAATTATTTATTATCACATATTTTCAAAGATCATAATTTTCAGGCTTGTTTTTTAGTTTTCAAAATTATTTTCACAAAACTTTAGATAAAAACCTTTGGAAAACTATTCTTCTAAAAACAAACCATAAAAAACAGTAATCCGTAATTCCCGAAATATTTATTACCACAAAAACCGAAATACATAACTGTAAAAGCTTTTTCAAAATACACACAAACCACAAAAATCTGTAAATAAAAACA
>WRNB01000028.1 GCA_009776805.1 Candidatus Bathycorpusculum grumuli
TGTGCGAGGGTTAATTGGCAATTCACTACTAAAGATGCTAGAATTAAATTAAAACGTCTATACCCAACAATACTCTAATTACTTACTGGATGTAACAGTAGGTTGTCTTTGAATTTTTTGCGTTTGTTTTGTGTGGGTCGTGTGGGTGTGGTTAGTTTGCGTAAGCGTCGTTTTATTTTTTGTTGTAATCCTGGTGGGTATTTGGAGCAGGTTTTGTCTCTTTAGTTTGTTTTTTGTTTGGGTTTATCGGTTGGTGTTTGGTTGTGGATATTTTTTCGTGCGATTGTCGTGAAATTTTTGGGCTATTTTTATTCAGCGAACATAGTTGTATATACACATTTATGTACCTATGCTTGATAAAAAGTCTAAAAATACGTGAGCTGAATACATACACTTAAGTTATAAATATCAAAATCTGCTGTTTAAGATGTTTTAATTGTTGGCAGTAAAGCTGGCAAAGCTTTTTATTTGTTCAATCACTTCATATAAACCATGAATTATACAAGTAAATCTTTGATATTGATACTTGTCATTTTGTCGCTGTCAAGCCTAATTGTAATATCAGTTAAATCCATTGAGGTGTGTGCTGCGTCTAAACCGTCTGTGCCACAGTTCACTGTAAAGTTTATTGACAAATCCTATGATGTACCCCCAACCCAAACAATAGACCCCTACACAGGAGAAACTATAACACACCCAGGATACCACGTAAACAACTGCTGGATAGAAGTTACAATAAAAAACCAACCCTTCACACCCCACACTAATTCAGACGGACATGTGTGTAATGTGCATTACTCTGTTCAGATTAAGGGTCATTTTGAAGAGAACTGGCAATCTACTGCTGCACATATAGAACAAACAGATTCTCAATACACCGTTATATCGCACCCTAACAATTATGCTGATGGGTCACAATTAGATTTTAGGGTTCAAGCAGCAATCGGATACATAATTGAGGAAGAGCGAGTACCCCCCAGCCCCCCAGACCGCCATTTTATAGCTGAAGTTGTAGGCGATTGGAGCAACATTCAAACAGTTACTACACATAGCGGATCTTCAACTGTGTCTCCTTCACAAACAGCAAACTCTTCAGATTCATCAGCAACTGATCCCAACAATCCACCCCAACAAACCCCATTCCCGTCCTATCTAATTATTATACTTGTCGCCGTCTGCATAATCCTGATCCCCATAGCAATAGTCACCTACCTAAACAAGCAAAGAAAAACACAAACCACCCAAACCCAACCAACAACCACACTATAAAACAATCAACAACTACCCGTTTTACAGAAATCTTCCCTTTAACAATCTGAGTTTTTCATTTTTTCTACTATAAACCCTTAGAAATAACCTTCTTTGAAGGCCTACCCCGCTTACGCACAACCTTCCCACCCAAAACAGAACCCGACAAACAATTCACAGGAACCTCAAAACCAAACACATCACACACATCCAACTGCAACCCAACAAACGGCGAAACCACCCCACCAAACCCCACATGCTCAATAAACCGAACCGACCGCATCTCATCCAAAACCTCCAAAGAAGAAGAAAACAAACCACACAAACGCGAACTCTTCCACACAAAACGCAAATACGAACCCAACACCAAAGAAACAAACAAAACAAACAACCGCCCCGCCTTCCCATCCTCAGACCAATTCCGCTGCCTATCAGCCCCCAACTGATCCTTCATCTGACCAAAACACTTCTCCTGCTCATCACGCAACCCATACACCTCCAAAACCCGCAACGCACCAAACCCAACACCAAACGACAAAAGAGCAAAAAACCCAGCAAACACACGCACCCTATCAACCCGCTTCAAATCAACCTCAAACGACACAACCACCCCAGACGAATCACAAACCACCCTAAAATAACAAAACTCGCGCCTAACAAACACCTCATCACTCAAAACACACTTATTCTTCACCAACTCCAAAAGAGCCTCACGCTGAGCAGCAACAAATAAATTTGTTATTTTATTTACATGTTTAAATTTGTTATCCATTCGATAAATTTATTTTCAGTTACACCTAATTTAGATTCAGCGTCAAGTCGGCTTTTAATTGTACCATTCTCAAAAAGTATCAAAGTAGGTACTGCATCAATATTATATTCATCCCAAAGAGAACTATCGTAGTCATCCATGTTAACACGTAACACCAAATCAACACTACATTTGGCAACATGTAAGTCAAAAATTTTGTCGAAACTTTGACAGAAAGGGCACCATGAAGAAGAAAACAAGGCTAAAACACGTTTATACTTGCTAACTTGTTCCACTAATTCAGCTTTATTATTTACTTTTAACATAAATCATCCAGTTACACAACTAAAAAAACCTTTTAAAAGTTCCGCTTTAACCTGCAAAATATTTCAATGCTGCTTCAAATTGAATCTGAAATACCGATAACCTAAATACATCAGAACCTATATTTTCATTTAATGACGCCAAAATCTTATAGACGAGGGTATTCTGTTGCAGTTCTTGTAGGTGTAGAGCAGTCTCAATGTGTAATATGGAAAATCTACAGTCAAGTCGCTAAACCCGAAGCTACTATTTACCTTGAAGGCACACGATCTAATACTAAAACACTGTATAGTTTTCACGAAGCCATAGTTAACGCGTTTCGCTCAAGTTTAAAAGATGGTGTAAAGAGTATAATAATAGTAGCGCCTCAAAAAACGAGTTACAGCCAAGATTTTCTAAATCACATAAAAGAACATCATAAATGGTTGCTTCAAGGTGTTAACAAAGCAACATTTAAACAACTTACTGGTTTAGCAGTTACTCCTGCTCAAGTTAGTAACATAACAAGTTTACCAGAGTTCAAACAGTCCATAAACGACAGCACACTGGAAGAGACAGAAAACCTCAGAGAACTTATTGAAAAAAGTCTTAACGCAACAGAACAGCTTGTAATGATTTCATTGGAAGAAACAGAAAATGTCATATACCGTTCTGAAACACTTGGAAAACCTAAACCTGAATATTTACTGTTAACCGACAGTTATCTTTTAACAGATAAACGAAAAAACCGTATAAACCGACTCATGCAAATTGCCCAAAACAAAAAAATAAAAACTCGCATAATAAATAAAGACTCCCCAGCAGGAACACGGTTAAACCAACTTGGTGGTATAATCTGCCTACTAAAATAAATCAACATCCACCAAATCTTTAACACGTATTTTCCCAGAATGCAACGCAGACGCAAACAAAACCCCTAAAACACCTAATTTTTTAAGACCTAATAAATCCTCAACACCACAAACACCACCACCAACATAAACACTGCTATCTATAAGTGTCAAAACTTTTCGCAACAAATCTATATTTACACCCACATCACTACCAACACGGGTTAAATCCAACAAAATAAACTCAGATACTCCAACCACACAAAACACTCTAATAAGCTCAAACAAATCCCTTGAACCATCAAAACCCAACCCAGTTAAAACTTGCCCATCTTTTATATCTAGACTAACAACCACACGTTCAGCACCTATATGCTTAACAACATCTTTAACAAAATTAACACTACGAAGAGTCTCTGTTCCTATAACAACCTTTGAAACACCACAATCCAAAAGCTTCTTCACCACACAAATATCAGACACACCTGCATCAACCATGCAGCGAAACCCTAACTGCACAAGACTTCTATAAAGATCAAAATCAGGTTCTCTGCCCAATATCGCGTCAAGATCAGCTAAATATAATTCAGAAAAACCCTGTAATCTAAAAACCAAAGCCACATCAACAGGATTAACCGATGAAGTAAGAACACTCTTTAACGGTTGGTACTCTTTTCGATTACCCTTAACCGCATGTACCACAATACCATTTAACACATCAAGTACCGGAACAAGCTTCAAACACTAAACCTCAAAACAAATAAACAAGGCAGATAATAAAAGCTACAGGTGATATCGCAAAACTTTAAAGCCGCAAACTATGCGTTGTCTATAGATTAAACGTGAAATTATTAGTCAGTCCCCAAAATCAAAAGGATGCCATAGAAGCTATTGCAGGTGGCGCAAACATTATAGATGTAAAAAACCCAAAAGAAGGACCGTTAGGAGCTAATTTTCCTTGGGTTATCCAAGAGATCAAGCAATTTATTCCTAAAGATGTCGAGTTAAGTTGTACGTTGGGTGAAGCACCAAATCTGCTTGGATCTATAACTTTAGCGGCTTATGGTGCTGCTTCGTTGGGTGTTAATTATGTTAAAGTGGGTCTTGGTGGGATTCAGACGGTTCAGAAAGGTATGGATTTGCTTGAAGGTATTGTTCATGCAGTAAAAATGTGTGATTCTAATATTAAAGTTGTTGTAGTTGGGTATGGTGATTATTTTAGAGCAAATTCTGTTGAACCCGAGTTTGTTGTGTCTGTAGCGTTTGCTACAAAAGCTGATGTTGTTATGCTTGATACAGCTGTAAAGGATGGACAAAATCTTTTTGATTTTCAATCGTGTCAACAGCTTAAGCGTTTTATTGATGCTGCTCATACATGTAATTTAGAGGTTGCATTGGCTGGTTCACTTCAAGCAAAAGATTTGTTGGTTGTTAAAAAATTAGGTGCCGATTTTGTAGGATTACGTGGTGCAGCGTGTCAAAATAGTAACCGTGATACTGGATGTATCACTCGTGAACGTGTAAAAGAGTTAGCAGAGATTATTAGGTAAATGTAAAATGTTTTTTAGATTACTGTTGTGATAAAGGGAAAGGTTTAATTTTTTACTTGTTATTCGTTGTTTGTGGTTTATTTGAAAGTTTTACTTTATGAGCATGCGTGTGGTGGGGGATTTGCTGAGAGTGCGGTTTCTCCTGGAATTTTGGCTGAGGGTTTTGGGATGTTGCGTTCTTGTGTTGTTGGATTTAAGGCGGCAGGGTGTGAGGTGGTGGTTGTTTTGGCTGAAGAGTTGTTGCGGTTTAATTTATTGTTTGAGGCTGATTGTGTTGTTCCGGTTTTTAGTTTTAGTGATGCTCAACAGGTTATTCTCAAAGCTTGTGGGGAAGTAGATGCTGTTTATGTGATTGCTCCTGAAACTGGTGGGACTTTGTATGCTTTGGTCAAGTTAGTGGAACAAAATGGTGTGTCAACTTTTAACAGTCACTCAAGTGTTATTGGTGAAATTTCAAATAAGGTTAATCTCTACAAGAAATTAAAAGTTAACAAGATAAGAACACCTAAAACTCTTCATGTTAATTGTGATGCTCAAAATATTAGGCAATCTATTGTAGATGTGTTTAGTTTTCCTGTTATTATAAAACCTGTTGATGGTGTAGGTTGTGGTGGTTTAAGTTTTGTTGAAAATGTTTTGCAAGTTGAGGATGCGGTTGAAAAAATTGCTGCAGAATTTGATAGTGAAAATTTTATAGTGCAAGAATACTTAAAAGGTGATGCAATAAGTGTTAGTCTTCTTTGTACTGGCACAAAAATTTTGCCAATTAGTCTTAACAAGCAAAATGTTGTTCTCTCAGCACCTAAAGGTGTTTCTTGTTATGTTGGTGGTATGGTGCCGTTTGAGCATGGGAAAAAACAGGAAGCTTTTCAAACTGCAGAAGCTGTTGTTAATTGTTTTTCAGGGTTAAGAGGTTATGTGGGTGTTGATTTGATTTTAACTGATGTTGGTTCTATAGTGGTTGATGTTAATCCTCGTTTAACTACTTCTTTTATTGGTCTTAATCGTGTTGCAGGGTTTAATTTTGTTGACGCAATTATCAATGCAACTCTTAATGACATTTTACCTAGTAAACCGGGTTTTTCGGGGTATGCGTGTTTTTCTAAAGTTGAAACTCCAAAATTTGATGTTGATTTTTTGGATTTGTTGTATAGTATTCCTGAAATAGTTTCACCACCGTTTCCTGTTTATGATAGTGATGTTGGTTGTACTTTACTTTCTGCAGAAGGTAACTCTTTAGAGCAAGCATGTTATTTGCTAGAAGAAGCTAAAAAATATGTCTTGAACATAATGTAGTAGGTGTATGTAGTATTGGTTGACGTGTTAGGATTAGATATAGGTGGTGCTAACACTAAAGTTGCTTATATTCAAACTGAAAAAGATAAAATCAAAAATGTTGAGGTAATAGTGGAGTATTTTCCGGTTTGGAAGAATCCTGATAATCTTGTTTTGGTTTTGCAGAAACTTGTAGATGTTTTAGGTGATAGGTTTGATGCTGTTGGTGTAACTATGACTGCAGAACTTTCTGATGTTTATTCGACTAAACGTGAAGGAGTAGAGCACATTTTAGGATGTGTAAAAAAAGTTTTTCCTAACAATTTTTTGTATGTTTTAAATACAAATGCGCGTTTAGTTTCTTTTGAAGAGGCGTGTGTAGTGCCGTTGGAAGTTGCTGCTGCGAATTGGATGGCAACAGGATGGCTTATTTCACAGTATTTTGAAAACTGTGTTATTATTGATGTTGGTAGCACCAGTACCAGTATTATACCTGTAATTAACGGTAAAGTAACTGCACAGGGAAAAACCGATCTTGATAAACTCATCTGCGGCGAACTTGTTTACACTGGTAGCTTACGCACAAATTTGGCTACTATAGTTCAAACAGTTCCCATAAAAGGTACAGTTGCCACGGTTTCTTCTGAATTATTTGCTTTAAGCGGTGATGTACACCTTATTTTAAACAATATCCAAGAGTTGCAATACAACAGTGAAACTGCAGACGGCAAAGCGTCTACCAAAAAAAACGCTTTAACTCGTCTTGCCCGACTTATATGTGCAGACACAGAAATGTTAACAGACAAAGAACTCACCACCATGGCTCAATACATTTATGAAAAACAAATTCAACAAATCGCAACAGGTTTAAACCAAGTCTACCAGTACACCAAAAAAACTGCAACTACAAAAGTGCCTGTTATAATTGCAGGATTAGGCAAAAATTTTCTTGCTAAAAAAGCTGCAGAACAAATAAATGCCGATCTTATAATGGACTTGGATGAATTGTTTCATACTAAAGTAACTTTAGCTGTTCCTGCCGTCGGGGTTGCATTAATGGTTGCGAAACAAATTGAGGTAGAAAAACATGACTCTTAATGTTATAAAAATTGGCGGTAGCTTATCTCAAAACCCTCAAAGTCTGCAATTTTTATGTCAAAAACTAAATTGTCTTGCCGATAACCACAGAATTGTGGTGATTCCAGGTGGAGGTAAATTTGCAGACTGCGTCAGAGAAGCAGACAAACAATTTTTTTTATCAGAAACAACAGTGCATCGTATGGCAATTTTAGCAATGGACCAGTACGGTTTGTTACTTGCAAACTTGATACATAACAGCCAAATTATAGATAATATTGACGAAGCAAAAAAAATCTCAGAATTAAGTGTGCTTTTACCTTCAAAACTCACATTTTTATATAAAGAATTACCAGCATCTTGGGAAGTAACCTCTGATTCAATAGCCGCCTACATTACAAAAAAACTTGACACAACAAAACTATTACTTATAAAAAATGTTGACGGCATTTTTACAGATAACCCTAAACAAAATTCACAAGCTAAATTAATAGAACACTTAACCACAAACGAATTATTAGAAATGAAAAACAAGAGCTGCACAGATTCATATCTGCCAAAAATACTTAAAGAATTCAAAATAACTTGTTACATCATAAACGGTTCTTACCCAGACCGAATTGAAACAATACTAAACAAACAAAAAACCATAAGCACCACAATCTCACCATAATCTTGTTTTCATAAAAATTACTGAAAACATACTACATTGCTTTTTACATAATTGCAGAAATAAATGTTAATTAAGGAAACACTAAAGTTTTTACATTTTTTTGTCCGATATTTATGTCAAAATAGTTATTGTTACCCACAAAAATTTTTGATAAACACGCCAACAATAGTTAACGAGAAACACTAAAAATAGAACTAAAAAACATGACTAAAAAAGCAAAAGACAAAAACGCTAAACATGCCACATTTATTGTAAACCTTTAAATCTTTCAGAAAACAGAGAAAGTAAGTTAACCAATAAATTGGTTCTTTGTGCCGGGGTCTCCTAGCCAGGCAGGGAGCAAGCCTGGAGATACACTTCAAAAAAAAGTGAACCTGTAAGCTTGTGGTCTTTCGGGGCCACGGGGGTTCAAATCCCCCTCCCGGCGCCACTTGAACGATTATAGCAACCTTCCTCAAGTTTTAAAATTCCCAGCAAATACTAAGAACCTGTATTCAATAACGCCTCAACAACATACACAAATGAGAAATCACAAAATCACTCTCCGCATAAACCGACTTAATCACATAATCCTTCGACAAAACACGCGACCAATTCACCCACACAAAAATCCACTCAACACACCACCCTTTACGGCAAAATCACCCACTCCCTCGACTTTATCCTTTCAGAAACATCAATTACCTCACCATACTTCACCTTAACAAACACAACAAAAATACCACGATAACCAGCATCACCACAACCACCCTTTATACTTGGATACTTGTTTTTGGCAGCTTGATAAACGTGGTATCCACTCATTGTGTCGTGGATATTTGCGGCGTGAACTTTTACAACAAGTAGATTTCCCATGATGTCAGTTATAATGTGTCTTTTGCGGCCTTTGATTTTTTTCCCCATCAATGCCACGTTTTTCATTGCAGTTTGTTGTTTTTGCGTTTTGTGAATCTATCAGGCAATAGCTTGGTTTTTGTGTGCGTCCTGCGTCAATGTGTACTTTTTGGACTATTTTGTTCATTGCTTTTTCCCAGACGCCTTTTTTATGGCTCTTTTGTAAAATGACCAAACTGTGGCGTAATTTGGGAAATCGCTTGGTAATAGTCTTCATTGGTATCCTGTTTTGTTGCGGTATAGTATGGTGTTTACGAGGTTTTTTTTGTTGTGTTTTTGTAGGTGATTGCCTTTGTTTGTTTTGAAAAATTCTTTGATTAGTTTCTATTGTGTGTCTGTTAGGTCTGTTGGGATTTTATTTTTATCGTTATGTGTTGTTGTGTTGTGTTTTATGGGTTTTGTGGTGTAATTGTTACTTTATTGAATACAGGTTCTTATTGAGCGTAATTAGTTATTGTTTCTTATTCTATTATGTTTTTCTTATTGTATTCCATAATGGCTTTCTTGGATTAGTTCTCTAAGACCAACGTTACACTATTAATGGTGATAGAGCTGTTTTCAACTCTGTCAGCATCATCTCTATAGAGGGTAAAGGTGCAGAACTTAGTCTAGTAAGTCCTATGTCCAAGTGAGACTTTAGAAGATCTGCTATGTCTGTAGGAAAAAATTGGTCAAGTCCCTCATATACAACGCCTTTAGCACTACATTTCCGTAAGAACAAATCCTTAACTTTGATTTTGTCACATTTTTGGGTTTTTAAAAGCCTCCAAACATCATAATAATCTCTAATTTTTCCTCTTTCAATTAACGTTCGCAGTTTTTCTGCTAAAATAGTCTCAAGAGTATACGTGTTTACTGAAAATGGGGGATAATCAAACATGTTTGGAACTATTTGCTTAGTCGTATCGCCTAGAAATTTCTCTGTGGTGATTTCAATTTTTACAGTATTTTTGCTAATTGGTCCTTTATACTGAAATCTGCTTTGAAGATATTTTGGGTTTAAAAAAGGCGGTTTACTAAGAACAACAGAAATACCACTGTCTTTTACTATAAGGTTTGGGACATCATTTGATAGAATTATGGCAAGGTTTTCTAAACTATTTTCTCCAAGTACTGTAAAATCTAGATCTTCGGAGAGTCGCCAGTCTGAGGGAAAATAAACTTTTGAAAGAGCTGTCCCGCCTTTAAATGCCAAACATTTTGAGAGAGAACTTGAATATATTCCATAAAGTATCCAACCAAGGACGTAGTCTTTCTCAACTAAGTCTAAGGCAAGCTTTTTTCTCGCGCTATTTTTCTTAATTCTTGAGGCGACATCATGTTATGTTACCACTTTGAAGGATCAATTATTACATTAAGGACTAGTTTCCATTTTTCGATTATAGGACCTCTTGTTTTTACTGAGCAGTCAAGTAGAGAATAGCCTGCTGAGAGTGGAACGCAAGAGAGTAATTCCAGTGTTTTTTCTAGGTATATTGTTTCGGAGAGGTATCCTAGTCTTTTTATGACTGTTTTGTTGCCAATTTTTTGGGCAAGCTGTACTAGTTTGGTTTGATCAACTTCGTTTTTGGCAAAGTAGAGTGCTTTAGCTACTTCGTCTATACCTCCACAGTGCTCGGGATGATCTAGACAGTCAATTATGGTTTTTTCTTTTGAGGAGATGTTTATTTTTCTATTTTCAATTTCTGTTTCTTCAATGTCAAACATTTTGTGGGGTGGGATTGTGACGAATCTGAATTTGGTGTTTAGTATTGTTTTGGAGTTTCGTGGTTTTGTTGTTGCAATGTAGACTGTTGGTGGAGTTTGATCTGTGAGCCCGTGATGGTTGAGGGCACTTCCGTAGGCGATATAGTAGGGTTCAACAAGTACGGATGCTATGACAAAGCTGTGTAGAGTATAGTTGGTTGCGCCTTTTTCTCCTGCTTCTAGGGGTGTTATTATGTATGTGCCGTTTTTTATTTTGAGGAGCCATTTTTTGCGTACTAGCCAGTCGAGGAGGTTTTTTGGGTTGTCTGTGAACTCTTTGAGGTCTTTAGTTGTGAATATTGTTTTGCCGGCATAGCTTAAGCTTGATAACACTTTTGCTTCCCTCTCTGATAAAGTACGGCTATATGCTGTTAGCATTTTTCGTGTGCACACTCGAATATCGTGAATACATTATAGTGGAACAATCTTATAAAGATAAAACTAACAGCGTTTTTGAGACAAAAAATGATTTGAGCAAAGTTGGTTTGTTCTTTGAATCAATGTGTAGATAAAAAAAAGTCGTGTTAGGAAAAAATTTTTAGAGGTTAAGCACACTTAGTTTAGTAGTGTTTAATATGAATCCTCAAAGTCAAACTACAATTTTGAGGAAAGACGTAATACTCAAACAAGTAGCTCCCCCTCCCGGCGCCACTTGAACGATTATAGCAACCTTCCTCAAGTTTTAAAATTCCCAGCAAATACTAAAAACATGAACTCAACACATCACTTCTAAAACCAGACGCGCCAATCCACAACTATGACAAACGCTTAGCAGCATACAAACACATCATCCAGTTGTTGCCTAAGGAACAATTAAGCCATAACTTGCAAAGTACCTGGAAGAGTAGCGTTGTTAAAGCTATAAATGGGTAAAAACAAGTTATTTTGTAGTTAGAAAACTAGTGAATTCGTAAATTATTGACTAACAGTTCCTAACGGTAAAACTACACTGTGTTTTTTGGCCATTTAGGTACCTAAACCTCTTGAGTGTAAACATTTGTTGTTCTGTACATGGTTGGAGTGTTTGGCGTGTAGGTTTGTTTGTTGTTCTAGGTTTTTGGAGAATGTATGGTTTTGTTTGGTTTGCTTATAAATGTGTTAGAATTTCATCACCAACCATTTTAACACATGATCCAAATTTACATACACAAATAAAGCAAAAACTGCTAACACACCACCAACCATATCACTCTCAAACATCAATAACATATCCAACACCCAAAACTCTCCAGCTTACATACAAACCAGTTTACGTGTTTATCCAAAGAAAAAACTTAACTGCTTTTGTTGTGTTTGTTCTTTACTAAAACCTGAAACCCTAACACCTACACGTCGAATTTCCAAAGAAGACTCTATAAGATATTTCTCTAAGAGCAAACGAACATTCCGCTTGATAACTTCCTTATCTTTTACAGGCTGTTCAAGTGTAACAGAACGACTCTTGCTTACCAAATTAACATTAACTACACATATAGAAATCGTTTTGAAACTATAACCTCTTTCTAACACTTCACTATAAACAATTTCTGATAACTCATCAGTTTTCTGCAAAAGCAACTCTAAAACACGAGTATCCTGCTTTAAAGTACCAATCTTACTTATAGACTCCGCTTCACCTTGTTCAACAACCAACTCATTATCAATCGCATTCGCCGCATTATGAAAATAGAGACCTAACGCTTTACCAAACACCTCAACAAGTCGTTGCACATCAAACTTAGAAAGATCACCAATAGTTTTTATACCCAACTGTTCCATACGTGTAAAAGTTTTTTTACCCACTCCTAACAGTCTATCAACAGACAAAGGAGCAAGAAATTTTACA
The DNA here is from genome assembly GCA_009776805.1 of Candidatus Bathycorpusculum grumuli. GTDB lineage: Archaea > Thermoproteota > Bathyarchaeia > Bathyarchaeales > Bathycorpusculaceae > Bathycorpusculum > Bathycorpusculum grumuli. The sequence goes on from WRNB01000028.1 coordinate 12,194, forward strand.
GTTTCCTCAGGTCTAACAAGAGTTAAACCATCAGGTTTTTGACTATCACAGGCAATTTTTGCAATCAACTTGTTTGGTCCAATACCTATTGACAAAGAAAGCCCAACCTGCATTTTAACATCCTGTTTAATTTTTTGAGCATACAACTGCGCCTTTTCAAAATTGCCCTCCACCTGTAAAGTAACATCCAAATAAGCTTCATCTATACTAACTTGTTCATGACTACTCGCATAAGTGTAAAGAATTTGCATAACACGGTCGCTAATTTGCGAATAATAAACATGATCTACAGGAAAAAACATTGCATCAATACCTTCAAGATTACGTTTAGCCAAAAATAAGGGTATACCTGATTTTACACCATACCGACGAGCAATATAATTACTAGTAGACACTGCCCCACTATCCTCAGTACGACCCGAGTAAACACCAACCACTACCGGCTTATCTTTAATAGACGGATTTCGCAGTTCCTCACATTGTGCAAAAAAATAGTCAAAATCAGCAAGCATCACCACACGAGACTGAACCAACATTAAACGCCTCCACTAACATTAGACAACAACCATAAACCATCACATTTAGCAGTGTTTAACCGTTCTAAGCCTTCTCGACAACAACCAAATTTTAATCCTTCAGCATCAACAAGATCACGCATACTTTTTAAAATCTTGAACCGCAAATCTCTATGCAACAAAATATTTCCACCCACACGTTCACCTTCTTTGAAGTAAAGTGGTTCAAGTTTTTCTGCAACATTTGGTAACATTTTTGATAGACGTTTCCAATTATCAGGTTTTACCTTGTAAGTTGAACTGGTTATATGTTTAACACCTATGTCTGCAAGAGTTTTAACTAATTTTTGTGGTTGATCGTTAACAAAAGGAATTATAGGGTCTATTCGTACGGAAACCGGTATATCTTGATTTATTAAATCTTTTGCAGCACTTAAACGCTGACTTGGCGATGGCGCGTTAGGTTCAAGTATTTTAGCAAGTTGATCATTATCCGTTGTTATGGTGAAAGCTACTGTTGAAGGAACCTGTTTTAAAATATCATCATCCCTAACGACAAGATTACTTTTAGTAATTATTTGAATACAACATTTGTTCTTAACAAGTATTTCAAGACATTGTCTAGTTAAACCTGTGTACTGTTCTGTTTTAGGATAAGGATCAGAACTATTTGAAAGCGATATCACTTTGCCTGCAAATTTAGGAGCCTCTTGGCGTAACCGTTTAAGTAAATCTGTTTTAGGTTTACACTCATTAAATCCTACAATGTAACTGGAAGCGTAACAATAAACACACTTATGATCACAGCCAGTATATGGGTTAACTGTTAACTTTTTTAAACAAGTGCACAACCCACTTTGCCAAGGATCAAAACTTGAAATCAAAGACATATAGTATCACACAATTATAAGTTATAGAAATAGATAAACTAAAACATTCGTGCTAAAACAACGTAAACAGCACCTAAAAATAATGATCAACATCAAAAATTAGGTAACCATAAATTGTGAACATTTTTGTGACAACCTCCGAAAACCTATATTTCCCAAAAATTACATGTTGAAAACAGTGTAACTATGTTGCTTAGTTTTCTGAAATGGTTTTTCGGAGGTTGCCTTGTTTATTATTTGTGTGCAAGAGTGAAAAGCATCGTTTAAGATAGGCGTTTAACATAAAAACATTTTTAAATTAAAACTGTAATGTCTAAATTCGAAATTTCATGATACCAAAATACTTCTTTCTAACAAAGGGCGTTGGGAAACATAGAGAAAAACTCCAGTCGTTTGAGTTAGCCCTACGAGATGCTGGCATTCAAATGTGTAATCTAGTTGCAGTATCTAGCATTGTTCCGCCAGGATGTGAATTACTACCCAAAGAAAAAGGTTTAAAAATGATTCATCCTGGAGAAATCACATTTGTAGTCATCGCACGTAATGCAACAGATGAACCACATCGCCAAGTCGCGTCATCAGTTGGTGTCGCAATTCCTTCCGGTAAGGATCAGTATGGATATCTCAGTGAACACCATAGTTTTGGACAAACTGATGAAGTCGCAGGTGATTATGCAGAAGACCTTGCAGCCACTATGCTTGCAACAACTATGGGTATACAGTTTGATCCAGAAACCGCTTGGGATGAACGTAAAAAAATCTTTAAGACAACAGGGCTAATTATTAAAACTTCAAATTGTACGCAGTCAGCACAAGGTGATAAAAATGGGCTTTGGACAACAACTGTTTCAGCAGCAGTTTTTGTTCCTCCTGAGGATGGTAAACCACCAAAATAGTAAATCTACATGTTTTACTTTTTTCTATTTTTGAGAGTTATTTGTTACATATTGAAGCAATTAATCTTCAAATATGTAAAACTGATGAAGCTATTGTGGCGTGTGTTTGTGAGGATGAAGATGTATTGTTGCTTTAAGTTTGCCCGGGGGTTGATGTGTGTACGGTTTTGTTGTTAAAGTTTGAAATTGGCGTTATTAGTCGATTTAAGACTTATAAACGGCCTGTTTTTTTGGTCGGGTTTGGTTCCACGTGGTTATTAGTTTGGTAGTGTTTTGTGGCATGGTGGTGTTACTCATGAGGGTTTTGGTATTTTGTGGTGGGTTATGGTTGAGGCTGATAAGGTGGTTGTTTGTTGTGTGGGTGGTTTGGTGAGTTTTATGGATGTGTTAACTCGTAGAGGAAGACTGTCTGAAAAATAGGTCACAGAATTTTTGTTATTGTAAATGGTTCTAAAAATTTGTGTTTTAGAAATATTTTTACGATTGTTTCTGTTTGAATATTTTGGATCAGTTAGTTTTTAATTTTTGTTGATAATTTCGGCTAGTTTTCAAATAGTTTGAGGGTGGTTGGAGGGTTATTGTTGTTGTTGCGAATTGGTTGTTTGTGGGTTGTGTGGGTGTTGTTTGTTTTTTGTGTGGTGTGTTGTGGGGTGTATTTGGTGTTGTGTGGGAAAAGGTTGGGTTGGGTTGGTTTTGTTGTGTGAGTTGTTGGTTTGAGATAGTTGTGTGTGGTTTGTTTGGTGGTTTGGTGTTGGTGGGTTTGTGTGAGGTGTTGTTTTTTAGGATTTGCACCATCGTAGACATCAACCGCAAGGGTTGAGTCTCGCACCCCGCGTGTTTGGGTGGTTTTGTTTGTTGGTTGGTGTTTGGTGGTGTTTGGAAAGGTTAGGTAGTGTTGTTTTTGTTGTGTTGTGTTGTTGGTTTTAGATATATGGTGGGTTGTTATAAGGTGTTTATGGCAGATTTTCATGAGAGTTACCAATTTCACAACATTCATAACAATACACCATAAACTATAAAAAATTAAGTTGACCTATGATGAATGGAAAAATGAAGCGTGTTAATATGGATGTTAAATATAGGTTTAGTTTGCAGAATATTTGTACTAAAACGGCTTTGATTTTTGTTTCTTTACTAATGGTGGCTATAGTTTTTTCTCCACTTGTTTTGGTGTTTAGTGGTGGGGTTTCTTTTTTTGTATCAGGAGCTGAAACACCTGATGTGGTGGCTAAAAATGCAACGGAACTTGAGAATGCTATTAGTGTAGCTCCTGATGGTGTGGCGTATGTTATTGGTTTGGGTAATGATGTTAAACTGGAAAGTTCGCTTGAAATTCCCAGTACTAAAAACATTACGTTGGTGAGTGTGGGTGGTGTTTGGAAGCTTGTGGGTGCAAATAAACAAGATACTATCAATGTTAATGGTTTGTTGCGGATTGATGGCATTACTGTAACTCATGTAGATGGTGATAGCGGTAGAGGGGTGTATGTCAAGAATGGAGGTATGCTTACTCTAATTGGTGGTGAGATTTCTGGTAACACAGTCAATGATGACGGTGGTGGCGTGTATAACAAGGGTGTTTTTGTGATGTTGGATGGCAAAATATCAAATAATGTGGTTGATAAAGGTAAAATTTCCGATAAAGTGACTGAGCAAGGTGATGGCGGTGGCGTGTATAATATTGGTACTTTTACTATGTCGGGTGGTGAAATTTCAGGCAACACCGCCGCTTTTGGCGGTGGCGTGTATAACTATGGTAGTGTTTTTGTGATGTCGGGTGGTAAAATTACAGGTAATACAGCTACTTTTGGTGGTGGTGGTGTGTACAACGATACGTCATATTACATTGGCGGTAGTTTTACTATGTCGGGTGGTGAAATTATAGGCAATACAGCAAATGGAGTTGGTGGTGGTGTATTTTATGTTATAGTGAATGCTGTTAGTAATTTTCATAGGCTTGGTGGCGTGATTTCAGGTAACACAGATAGAGATAATGAGTATACTAAGGATGTTGGTTCAGTTACCAGTTTGCCTGATTCTGGTGGTGACGGTTCTGGTGGTGGTAAACCTAGTATTGGTGTTGACGTTGGTTCTGGTTTGGCTGAAGAGTCGTCTAGTACTGATGGTGATCAACTTGATACTGATGATGAGCAACATGATACTGGCGGCAATCCACATGATTTCTTGCTTATTGTAGTTGCTGTAATTGTTGTTGGGTTAGTTGTTGCTGGTTTACTCTTTTACCATTCAAAGAAACAAGAACAGCCAACAACAAAGAATTCGACTGATTCAGCCGTAGTTTAAGCCGCCCACTGACTTTTCAGTGGACTGCCCTCCTATTTTTACAACATACAAAACGCATTTTATAAATTTATTTGGCTTTTCGCTATTTCATGTGGGTGAACATATTAGTCTTTCTCTAAGCTTGTTTATGTTCTCCAGTATGTTCCATACAACTATTTGTCGTAACGAAATTTGCTGATTCTACCCACCTATTTTAGTGAAAAACCATTTTTTATGTCTATGGTCTATTTGGTGCTGTATTTTTGTGTGGCGTTTGTTGGTCCACTATTTGTTTTCCAGACGTACAGCGAGTAACTTCAGAAAGTGCTCACTGCACTTATTCGTGAAAAGGTGTCTGTTGTGCGAAAGGTGGTTGTTTGTTGTTTTAATGTGGTAAAGTATGATCTTGTGGGTGTGTCTAGGTCTTATTATGGTGGGAGTTTGGTTCATGTTGAAGAGATATGATATGCAAATTGGTAGCTAGTTAATTTGTGTCGAAAGTGTTTTCTTGTTTTTTCTTTATTTATAGATTTGGTTTTGGTTTTGGCTTAGTCAAGTTAGGGTTTTTATGAGTTCTTTTTTTCCTTCTTCGAGGGTTAGTGGTATTTTTGTTATCAAGTCATGTTTTTTGAGTTCTGTAAACAGGTTTACAATGGTTGGTGGTTCTAACCCTGCTTGTGTTAGTATGTCTTGATTTTGCAGTATTTCGTTTGTTTTGCCTTCGCCGAGTTTTTTGCCGTGGTTGATTATGATTATGCGGTCTGCTAATTCAGGGATGGCTTCAACGTCGTGAGTGGAGGTGATAACTGTTGTGCCTGTTTTGTTTAATTCGTTTATGGTGTTAATTAGATTGCGTCGTGAGGTTAGGTCAAGGTTTGCTGTGGGTTCATCGAGTATTAATAGTTCTGGTTTTAAGATGAGTGCTGTTGCCAGTGATACTTTCTTTTTTTCGCCAAAGCTTAGTCTGTGTGGTGGACGGTTTTTGAGGTGTGTAATTTTCATTTTTTCGAGTATTTGGGTGCTTTGTGTTTTGATGTTTTCGTTTGGGATTTTGAGGTTTTTTGGTCCATATTCGATGTCTTCGATTACGCTTGGGGTGAAAAGTTGGTCATCGGGGTCTTGGAAGACAATGCCTATGTGGCTGCGTAGTTTTGAAAAGTTTTTTGAGGTTGTTTTTTCGTTGAAAACTTTGATTTCACCAGAGTTTGGTGTGAGTAGGCCTGCTATAAGTAGGATTAGGGTGGATTTACCTGAGCCGTTTGGTCCAAGTATTGCTATGCGTTCGCCTTGTGTTATTTCGAGTGATATATCTTTTAGGGCTGCGATGCCTGCGGGGTAGCTGAATTCTATGTTGTTGATAGTTATGATTGGGTTTGTCATGTTTTTACCTCATAGTAATGCAATATATGCAAATATTGTTATTATTGATGTTGTAAATACGATATCTTTTATGTGGAGTTTTGGAATTTGTGGTTTATTGTTTTTGTTGATTTCAAATCCTCTTGCTTTCATAGCTAGATAAACTCGTTCGGAGCGTTCGTATGTGCGGATGAAAAGTGATGATAGAAGGTAACCTAGATCTTTGAGGGCTTGGAGGTTTAGTGTTTTTTTGTGTATGTATGTTCGGGCTTCTTTTGCGATTAGGATGCTTTGGGTTTCGTGTATGGAGACGAAGAGGTATCGGTATGTTAGGCTGAAGAGTTGGATGATTAATGTTGGGATTCTGAGTGTTGCAAGGAGTTTTAGGGTTTTGTCAAAGCCTGTTGAGAGTATTAATAAACTAAGTGTGGCTACGCAGAACCATATGCGTGTGGTGAATATTAGAAATTTTGTTATTCCTTCTATGGTTATTGTCAGGTTTATGTTGCCAATTGTTGTTATCCAAATTGGGGTTCCTGTTGTTAGGAACAGTGTTGGTATGGAAATTAAGGCCATAATTATGGGGATAAGTGTGGTTCGGGTGAAGAATTGTTTTAGAGAAATATAGGAGGCAACTGCAAAAATTGTTGGAATTATGCATATTGTTAGTAGGTATGAAAGTTTTGTTATAAACAATGCAGAGATTATCATTGCGGTTATGGTGATTAGTTTTGCTATGGGGTTTATAGTTTGCATTAAACCTTTTTTGTCGCTTAAATCTTCAATATAAATTAGTGTTTCTGTGTTTTCTATGATGTCTTTTAATGATGGGAAAACTTTCATTTTTGGTCCTTCTTTTTGCTTATTACTTTAGCAACAGTGATTGTTATTATAAGTAGTAAAAGTGTGGCGGTTACGCTAACTATGAGGTTGCTCCATTTGTTTTCAAAGTTTGTGATGTTGTAGTCGGGAAATGGTGGGTCATAAATTGTTTGTTCTTTTAGTCCTAGTTCGTCTGCTTTTAAGTCAAGTGTTTCGTTTGCATAGGAAAAACAGAAAACTCCTAGTAGAACAAAAATTAAGGTAACAGTTAAACAGATTAGTATTGTTTTTTGGTTTAATTTTTTATTCTCTGTCATTGAGTGTTTCCTCGTTTTTTGTTTTATGTTTAAATAAGGTTATTTTGCCCAATATTTGGCTCTTCTCTAATACGTCGGGTCTTAGTTTGAGAAGGGTTGCTATTAAAATTACTGTAACAATGCCTTCGGCGGTTCCGATTATGGAGTGGTTTATGGCCATGGCTGGTACTGCAATGCTAAGTCCGTACCATGGTGATAGTGGTGATAAGCCTATTTCTATGCCTGCTGCTATGGCTGGTGTTAGGCAACCAAGGAATGTGGAGATAAAAATTGTTGCATACAATCTTGTGCCTATTTTGGGTTTGAATAGTTTGTTTAGTGCTGTGAATGTGATGCATGGGATGAATACGCCGATTATGCCTATGTTTAAAACGTTAACGCCAAGTGCTAAAAGTCCGCCGTCACCGAATAGTAATGCTTGTAGGACTAGGATTATGGACATGGAGATTAATCCTGCGAATGGTCCTAATATGAGTCCGATGACGGCTCCGCCGAGGAGGTGTGCAGTGGTTGGGCCTATTATGGGGAAGTTCATCATCATGGCGGCAAAGAAGAGTGCTGTTAGTAGTCCCATCATGGGAACTTGTTGTTCGGTTAGTTTAATTTTTTTAAATGAGATTATCCAGAATATGATTGTTATTATGAAAGCGGCTATTGTGATTGTAGGTGAAAGTAGTCCGTCTGGTATATGCATGTTTTCACATTTCCAAGAATGGTAGCATGTTTGTTAAAAAAAGTGTTACTGTATATAAGTATTACGATTATTAAAAATGGTAATAACAATGTGCCAACAACAAACAAAACTGTTCACATTAAACTACTTAATATCCCGGTTTAACATTTATTTTTGAACAGATAATTTTTCTAGTTAACCCAACTTTTCTCTTAACATTCAAAAAATATTACGCGCAAACTGTTAAAAACACAAACAACTACAAATATTAATTTAATAATTAAAAACATTTAACAACAACATATTTAATTAAAAATATTCTAACATTTTTTTTTGATAAAGTGCCTGCTTTAAGAGCTTACTTTGACTTAACCACAAACCCAATGGAATATTAAACCTTGTATCAATATGCTGAAGAGCCTCAGGCAAAGTTTTAAAACAAAAAGGTTTTTGCAACATTGCATTTCGCACATTTTCCCGAACTTGCCAAACACCAATTGGCATGATATAACCTGGCCGCGTTTCACGAAGCACAACTATTGTTGCCTGCCTTCGCTCTTTAATTAACTGTTCACATGCCGCTATTCGTGATGCATAATAACCACCACCAATTGACGCATACGTTGTACGCCCATTACTACCTTCCCAGTCTGAAAATATAGTAACACTTTTACCAGCAGGATTCCAAACAGTCCCCGGATACCATGCTTCCAATGCCTCATAACTATAATAATCAGGAATCATTAAAATCTCAAACACATTATCAAGATAGTTTGATTCATAAACACGATATTCATTTATTTCTGGAAAACTTTTAATTTGCTCCCGAAGATTTTTTGAAATAATATCATCAACTGCAGTTATACTCCAACGCGTAGGAACTAGACGACGACTTTTTTCAATACCAAACGCACCCACACTAAACGCTTTCTGAATCTTGGTAACTACAACACCATGACCATAAAGCTCCAAAACCGCATTAATTGATTTAAGATCAGTATCATAATAAGCTTTTTCAATATGACGCTCATACTTAGCATTACCAACACGCATATCCCTAATAGGCGCAGAAGGCCCAAACGGTTGCACATCATCATCCAAAAAAAGCGAACCACTAGGTTTCTTTGTCAAATTCAACTCCATATTCACACTATTATCCGCCAACGCTAATTCTCGCGTAGCATCCAAAATCTTTCCAGAAGCAAAAACATTAGCCACATTAACCCTATGCTTCCCACGCACAAGCATAGAACGAAACCCCACAATCTCATCAATTGACTTACCAAACCACTGCTCAGGCAAATCATAAATACTGGTATCCTCACTCACAGGCGGCACCAAAGGACCAGCATAAACATTTGGATAACCAACCCTACCTATAAACACACTTGGCGGCGACATCCCAGAAATATCTTGATTCGACATCAACGAAATACTCTTATTAAAATAATGCACCTTAACCATTATCGGACAACGCGTCTTACCACAAAGATTCCGCGCACCCTTACAAATAACACACATGCTATCCTGACTCACTCGCGCAACTATTTGACCATCATCTGTATTAGCATGCTTCAGAAGACCCTTTAACCAATCATCAGTTGGACGCACATCACGCGAAGAATTATCAGAAAAAGTCATCAACAATTATGACTAAAAAGATGTTGATATGCTTTCTGTAAATAAAACTACACACTAACCAACAACCATCTTGCATTAGACGTTAGGTGTTATTTAGTGTTTGGTGGCAGGCGTATGTTTTGTTGGTGGGTTGTTGTTGTGGTGTTTGTGTTTTTATGTGTGTTTTTTGGGTTATTGGGTAGTGTGTGTTTGATTTTTGAATTGGCAATTAATAACGCCAACTCGGCTGAGTCGAAACAAAAATGAACAAAATTTCTACACACTTTGCAAAGAGTTTCACCAGTAAGCTACTAACGGACAAAAACGAGACGATGTCATCATAACCCGACAAAACTGGAAAACAAAACAAGCCCATTAAGCAAACGAAAACTCTATTTTCTTGACGAAATGGGCATAAACATTGGCATGGTACCTCTCTATGATTGGGGTGAAAAATCTGAGCATATAGATGATATGTTTCTGATGTGCGTTTTAAGTGTGAATCGTTGATTGTTACGCTTAGTTTGGATAGTATTAATGTGCCTATGATGTATAAGAGTGTGTTGGGTGGTGTTTTGTTTGGTTTTTATGTTGTAAATGTGTTTGTACTTATGTTTAATGAGGGTGATGTGTTGGTTTTGGATAGTTTGTTTGTAAGTTGATGGGGTGTTTAAGTTGTTGTGGGGTAGGGTGTGTGGATTGTGTTTTTGTCTGTGTATTGTCTGTTTTGAATTTGATTGGGTTTGTTTGGTAGGGTGAAGGTTGTGGTTTGGGAGTTGTGGTCTAAAATTGATGTGGAGTTGCAAGTTGTATTGATAGAGGTTATTGGGTGGATTGTGTTTGATGTTGTTAAAGGTTATTTTAAACATTGTGGGTATGCATCAATTTAAAATCACATTGCTATAACGTTTATGATAGGGTTCGTAGTTTTCTTTTTACGATTTCTAAACGTGGTCAACAGTTGTTACCAGCTGTAAAAACACTATCTTCAAAACACCTATACCCTGCTTGGTAGTAACGTTTAAGTAAAATTACTGTGACCAATACCACAACAATTACTATGACACTTATTATACTAAGTACCGTCCAAATAGAATCTGTCCATTGATTTGTCGGTTGATTGAATATTTCACTATTATGTGTGATTGTTAGTGTTTGTGTTTTACTCCAATCACTTCTTTCACCAACAAAACGCCAACTCCCCCCAACTACGCCTGGAACGTAACCATCATTAGTCCACTCCCTATATCCATACGAAGCTCGTACCTGAAAATCAACTTTAGCACCATCTTGCCAATCATAAATATATGAATAATAGGGGATTGTTACTACTGTATACTGATCTTCCGACTGCCAAAAGTCGCCATTATTGTTTATGGACCATTGGTACCAGTTTTCTCCAAAGTGTCCTTTGATACGAATATTGTACATCAACCCGCAAGGGAAATTTTGGTTTTTGATTGTTACGTCTATGTCTATTTGTTCTACATGGTAACTTGGTCTGATTTCAGTTTTTCCTGTGTATGTATCAGTGGTTTGACTGGGTGCTACATTGTAGGAGCGGTCAACAAATTTTATTGTAAATTCTGGAGCAGCTGGTTTGCCTATGGTTGACTCGGCTTGCACTGTGCCAAGAATTGATGAAAATCCAATACTAAAAAGTGATACAATTAAAATTAAACTAGACTTTCTCATGGAAGCATTTACTGTTTTCATTGTTCTCCCAGCATCGTCCACGCCGAAGGTATAGACTTTTATATCATATAGAATGTTGAAACTATTTAATTAACTTTCCTTGATGTGTGGTTTCGGGACAAAATTATTAGTTTTCTTTGTTTAGTATCCTCTCATCATCAAACGTTAAAACAACCTCCCTCACACAAACTTCCGCACCATACTCCGCCAAAAAATTTTCAACCTTTTCCAAATCCACCTCACGCACAATAATAACACTACGAGCAAGCTTCACATGTGGAACATCCTCAAGCAAACCACGACGATGATGTCTATTTCCCATTATGATTAGTAGTATCTTGGTCGTAGAATTTTTGTATAAATCGATTATCAACAGGTAAAGCGTCTTTATCGGTGGATTTTTAGAGTTAATCGTATACTTAGGCAGAATAAGGGTGTGAAACGTCAGAAAGATTCTGCACAAGTTGAAGCTGAATTGGTTGTGTGTTTTGATAGGCTCTTAAAGCTACGTCTTATGTGTTTTGCGGATTGGTTGGTTGTGAGATTATTTTAAAATTTATGGTTAGTTATTGGGAGGGGCTGTTTTTTCATTATGATAAAGCGGTTGTTTCTAGGGCTAATATTGATTTGGAGCGGTTTATTTGTTGTTTGAAAGTGGCTTTTTGTAAGATTACTGGGTGCGTTTGGTTGTTATGGTTTTGTGGTTTGGTGTGGTGTTTTTGTGGTGTTGTTTGGTGGTTTTTTGGGTTTTGTTGTGGTGTTGGGGTGGTTTGGTGGTTGTTTGGTGTGGTGTTTTTTGTGAGTGTTTTGGTGTGGTTTGTTTGTTTTGGTGTTGGGTGGGTTTTTGGTGTTGGTTGGGGTTGTTGGGGTTGTGTTGATGTTTTAGTGGTTTAATGGGTAGAGTTGTTGTGTGTTTGTGGTTCAGTGTGTGTTTGAATGTTTGTTTTTGTGGTGGTGTTTTTTTTGTGTTTTTGTGTGTGTTTTTTGTGGTTTTGGGTTTGATGGTGTGTTTTGTGTTTAAGTGTGAATTTTTGTGTTGTTTGTTTTTTTAGTGGAAATTGTGTTTGAAAAACTAGTGGGTTATGGACATATGGAAAAAAATATGCACAAAAAAACCAAAAAAACACCACAAAACACATCCACAAACACACCAACACTACAAAAAACACAAACAACCAAACCAAACACAAAAACCACCCAAACAAC
>WRNB01000029.1 GCA_009776805.1 Candidatus Bathycorpusculum grumuli
GTTTCCTGGTTCGCTGAATGACATTTTTCTTCCGACTGTGCCTGTGGACCATGTTTTGCCTGTGTAGTTTGTGGCTTTGCCGTTGGGGTCGGTGATTTGTAATGTTACGTTCCAACCATCAGAGTATGTGTTTAGGAAGTTTAGTAGTCCCCAGTTTATTAGTACTGGTTGTCCGACGCCTGCTGTATGTGGGATTGCGTCAACAAATGGCCAAGCAGTCACTTTTGTCCATGTTTGTGCGTTTGCGTTTTGTACTGCAAGTATTGATGTGGTGAATGTTAGTATCATCAATATTGCAAATATTGTAGATAATTTTTTAAATTTTTTCATATTTTTTTTCTCCATTTAATAATTAACGATAATGTTTTTAACCTAATAAAGATAGTTTTGTTTTTTACTTACCTATTTTTAACAACAATTACATTACCATAAACTATTTATCAAAAATCAAACAAAACATTTTTCTGTTTTCAAATTAAAAATTATTTTTTTTATGCCATGTTAATTGTTTTTCTATGACAAATCAAATAAGGGATTGTTATTAAACCGTAATTCCCGAAAAATTTTTACAACCACAAACTAACCCTTAAAACTTAACGGAAACACAAACCCAAATACCCCATAACCTCCCAATCCCACTTCAAAACAGCCCTAACCACAACACACACATCAAAAACACTACAACACAAATCAACCAACAAACAAAACCTTCCAAACTGTCTAAAAACTAGCAGGCTATGAAACAAAATTAAAAACTGCATAAGAACAAAAAATCTGCAAAAAACTAACCAGCTAAGCAACAAAACCTAAACTGGTTTAAACAATTTAACAAGCACTTCCTCATTTTTGTTGATGTATTGTTGATTTTCAGGTATTTCGATAAATCCGTCAGCCTCAGATAACAAAGTAATTGCGCCAGATAACCCAACAACAGGTTCAGCAACTAAACAACACTTTTCAACATCCAATACAAGTTTAACCATAACAAAAGTTCGTCTACCTTTTTCAGAAAACAGTTTTACACTTGTCAATGCCCGTATTGACCGCATCTCACTCTGTGCACGACAACAAAGACGTTGAATAATTGGACGCGCTAACAAATAAAACATCATTAAAGCAGCCGCTGGGTTACCTGGAAGCGAAAAAACGGGTTTATTTTGTACAAAAGCTACAGTTGTGGGTTTCCCAGGTTTAACTGCAATACCACAAACAACCACACCTGGTTTACCAAGGGAATCAACAATTTGAGGGGTATAATCGTGTGGCCCAACAGAAACCCCGCCTGAAGTAATTACAACATCTGCAGAAGCCAATGCAGTTACTAAAATTTTGTTCAGATAATCTTTATCATCAGGAGCAACACCAAAAAGTACAGGTTTTGCACCACACTCAATAACAGCAGTACTTAAACTGTAAGCATTAATGTCAAAAATTTTTCCTGCAGTTAACAATTTTCCAGGCTCAGAAACTTCGTTTCCTATGGATAAAATGGCAACTATCAAAGGTTTAAAACAACGAACAGCAGTTAAACCTAAAGCTGCTAAAACACCAATTTCTGAAACCCCCAGCACTTGTCCAGCATGTAAAACAGTTTTACCACATTGTATGTCAGAACCTTTCTTCATAACATTCATACACGTAGTTACCGCAGTGTAAACGTGTAATTGATTGTCCAACCGTTCAACATCTTCAACCATAACAACCGCATCCGCACCTTCAGGCAAAGGAGCTCCTGTAACAATTTCAACCGCTTCGCCTTTACCTAAAATCATTTTTGACTGTTCACCAGCAAAAACCACACCAGAAACATTAAGCACTACAGGCTGATTTTCATCTGCACCAAACGTATCTTCAGCTTTAACAGCATATCCATCAACAGTTGAACGGTTAAAAGGTGGAACATTTATTGTAGAAATAATGTCTTCTTTAAGCACTCGATTATAAGCCTCAAGAAGTACAACATTTTCATCACCTATAGATATAGTTTTAAAGTTTTCATCGATAATTTTTTTTGCTTCTTCAAGAGTCAAAAGTTTACGAAACATCAAACTTCAACCTCTATATTGCCAAACATTTGTACCAATACAGTTTCACCTTCCTTTAAACCTTCACGGTTTTCAGGAATAATCACATATCCATTGCTTTTAGTCATAGTAGATATTGAATTTGAACCTTTAGCACTAACAGGGTCAACAACAAAGTTACCCATACAAAGTTTTACAAAAACTCTCACGTAGGTTTTTCTACCCAAAACACCAGAAACTTTGCGAGATAATACAGCCTTCAAAACAGGTCGTTGTTCGAGTTTAGTTAAACCTAAAAGTCTACAAACAGCAGACCGCCCAAATATTTCAAACCCAATAATTGCAGCCACAGGATTTCCTGACAAAATCATAACAGGTTTGCCATCTATAACTGCAACACCTGTAGGCATAGCAGGCCTTAAAGCTAAACCATGAGCAATAACTCCAGGTGTACCTATACGGTTAACCGCGTCAGGCACAAGATCTAAACCACCAATGCTTGTACCACCTGTTGTAATTAATGCATCAACAGTTTTTAGGGCTTGACATATTTTCTCAGATATTTCCTCAACATTATCTTTTGCAATCCCAAAATCAATTACTTCAGCACCAAGCTCCCAACACATAGCAGAAAGCACAACTTTGTTAGAATCAAAAATTTGGTGCTCATTAACTTGTGTACCAACTTCAACAATCTCATTTCCAGTCGCGAGAATGCCAATTAAAGGTTTTTTATACACTTTTAACATGTTAAAACCAAGTGCTGCCGCTAAACCAACAATATATGGTGTTAATCGAGTTCCAGCTTTAGCTATAAGCTGACCTTTCTTTACATCTTCACCACGTAATATAACATTACTATATGGTGTAAGAGGACTACAAATTTCCAAAAAATTACCGGCGCGCACAGTATTTTCCAACATAACAATTGCGTCTGCGCCTTTAGGTAAAGAACCACCCGTCCAAACCTGTTCAGCCTGCCCAACACCTACTTCACCAGTCTCTACCACCATTAATTTGACAGGACTTAGCTGTGAGGCATTCAAAGAATCTATGTACCTAATAGCATAACCATCCATAGCAGAACGGTTAAAACATGGTAAATCATCTAACGCAATAATGTCTTCAGCCAAAATTCTACCACAAACATCAGCAAGAGGCAACTCAATTTGTGAAAACTGTTTAATCGACCAAGCACTCAACCAATCTTTAAGGGCAGTATCGACATTTGTTAACGTTTGAAATCCATGTAGTTTTACCACAATAATCAACTTCCAAACAAAATATACTGCCATTACATTAAAAACATATCGAAATCAACAAAATCTAACACGTAAAAATATAACCATAAAAGTGTTTAGAAGAAGAGTTTTTGTTGTGGTTCAACAATTGTTTTTTCTTCTGATATTTGTTGTAGCATTTTTTTCATTTTTAAGGCATCAATATCAAGAATAGGAGTCTCACAAATTATTGTTGGACACATTTTAAAGTCAACTATTATTTTTGCCAGCAGTTCGAATTCAGGTCCATACATAGGTTCGTCTAGTGTATGGTGTTTACGTTCGCCTTGACTTGTGAATTCGATTTTTGAGAAGTGGCAGTGCATATTTTGAAGTGTTTCAGAGCCAAGAGTTGATTCAATTTTTTCTGCTACACTGCGTATGTCGTCAATTTTCTTAAAAGCACCGAGATTTCTTGCATGTAAATGGCCCCAATCAACAACTAATTGTGTGTTTTCAACTTCTTGACATATAGTCATGATTTCGTCTATGCTGCCAACCTGAAATTTTTTGCCCATAGTTTCAGGGCCAAGTTTAACTTTTAAACCCATATCTTTGATTGTTTGACTGACTTCTTTTAGAGCTTTAACACAAGTATTAAAAGCGTAGCTTTTTTCAAATTTTCCGTAAAACCCTGTATGGAATACAATAACATATGCGTTCATCCAGTCAGCTGCTACCGCGCCGGCAATAAGGCGTTCTTTACTGGCAGATATGACATCATCTTTACCTGCTAAATTTATAAAGTAAGAACCATGCATACTTAAACGGAGATCATGTTTTTTTGCTTCGATTCCAAGTTTTTCTGCATCTTGTTGCCTTATCTGTGGTTTAGCACCCCATCTTACAGCCTGATATTCAAAAGCATCAAGTCCAATTTCGCGCAATAACCCAGGAACATCATATATTTTTGCTTTAAGCAATTTAAAAGTAGGAGGTACTCCCGCAGTGCCAAATCGAGTTTGTTCTACCATACAAAATCCCTTTGTTAACAAAATACAGGGTTTTACAATATAGCCTTTTCATTAAAACTATTCTCATAATTATCACAAATACACATCAAATATGTAAGTTCACATTAATCATTATTTTTCGTAATGTTTAGTAGTTGGTCATATAGAACCAACACAGTTTATACCATGGTAATCATCTGCACAGCAAATCATTTTTTCGATAATTGTCATGTTTAAACCTGCAATTTTTACAGCATCAGGCATATCGGACAAGGGTTTTAATACAAAAGCGCGTTGCATGTATTCTTTATGTGGTAAAGTCAAACCATTTGTGTTGATTATACAGCCTTCATAAACGATTATATCGATGTCTATGACCCTTGGTCCCCATTTAAAAGTTTTTTCTCGTCCTAAATTATTTTCAATAGTTTTAATTTTATTGTATAATTCAAAAGGATTCAATGTTGTTTCAACAAGTATTGCAGCATTATAAAATTTTTCCTGATTAACATAACCAACAGGTTCTGTCTCGTACAATTTAGATTTACTTAATATCATAACATCTAATGAGTCAGACAACAATTCCAGTGCTTTTTGAATATTTTGTTTTCGATCACCAATATTTGTCCCCAGTGCCAATACAACTTTATACCCGGCACCTGTCTCTGACTTTGTATACGTATCCTGTATCAAAACATCATGTCTGCTTTTTTCAATCTCAACACCAACATGATCAAATTGTCCAATTAAAGGTGCTTTATTTTTCACAACACAAATTTTAATTCTCTGTATACGTGAATCGTACAAAAAAATTTTTTCCATAATCACATAAGAAAGTCGTTCAATAAGCATATAACTTTGTGTTTCAACCACCGAACGTACTATATCATAAACACCAACATAATTAACGGTGTCTTGCAAATCATCAGTTAAATAAGATTTAGAAACATCAGCCCATATTTCCAAATCTACAGTAAAAGGCTGAGAATATTCTCTTTCAAAATTCAAAACACCATGTTTTCCCCATGCTTTTACGCCACTAACTAGTATTTTATCCATATGTTATATCATCTTTAACAGTTTATAAGCTTCTAACCATTGCGTCACTCATCTTTACAACGCGGCACATTTCTTTCACATCATGCACTCTTATAAAATCAACACCTTTAGCAATCCCAAAAGTAACAGTGGCAGCAGTACCTTCAACACGCTCATTTACAGGAAGATTTAAAACGTTACCTATCATAGATTTTCTCGAAGTTCCCAATAAAACTGGATATCCAAGACATCTAAGTTCATCAAGTCTGCGCATAACTTCCAAATTTTGTTGCAATGTTTTACCAAATCCTATACCTGGATCCAAAATGATGTTATCCTGTTTTAACCCTGATTTAAGAGCTACATCAACACTTTTTCTTAACGATTTTGTAATACAACTAAAGATGTCTCCGTGTAGTGGTGTATCAGGGTTATGCATGACAATAACACCAGCACCATATGAAGCTGCTAATGTAGCAATTTTAGGGTCTTTTAACAATCCATTAACATCATTAATAATATGTGCACCTGCGTTTAGCACATTTTCCGCCACATACGATTTTGATGTATCAACTGAAATTGGCACATTAACTGTTTTAACAAGTTTTTCAACAACACTAAGAATTCGGTCTGATTCTTCTTTTTCATCTACAGCTACATAACCAGGTCTTGTAGATTCGCCTCCAACATCAATTATGTTTGCCCCATTTGCAACCATTTGCTCTGCTTTGCGACAAGCAACATCAATAATTGACTCTTTGTCGTTAGCAGATAATTCAATAGATGTTTTAGCAATTGTTTTAAGAGTCGTATCTGGTACTTCTGCGAGAAGTCCATCACCAGAAAACGAGTCAGTTGTAATGTTTAAAATACCCATAATGTACGTTTTTTTGCCGATCTCAAGTTTATAACGCCCACAACAATAATAATTGGTTTCTTTTTTTTCAAGGGTTTGCGTAACAAGCTTTATTTTAGAACCTATATCTGCTAATATACCCTGTTGCATCATAAGACACATAACAAGTTTATTTATCTGAACTAAATTACCAGTAATAAACACGTTAGTATTTTCCAGTGAATCATTAACCACATCGTTATAAACAACATTTCCACCATTATTGAATATTTCTTGTTTAATAATATTTACTGCAAACTGTGGAATATCTTCGACAAACAAACAAATGTGAACAACTTTAGAAGCCAAACATTGCAAATCATTAGTATCAGAATTTATTTTGTTAATTTCCGTTATTGATTCAGTCATATTTTTTGGGAAAACCAATCTTGCATTAACCAGAATTACCGCCTCTAATAGTGGCAATATCAGTCTCGTTAATATCACCTTTTATACAGGTAGTAACAGTTTTAGCCCCAGGCTTTTTTACGCCTCTCATTGTCATGCATAAATGCTCCGCTTCAATATAGACATACACACCTTTTGGATCAACAATATCCATTACTGTTTCAGCCAACTGTGTAGTAAGTCGTTCCTGTAACTGTGGTCGTCCAGATAAAACATCAATAATACGTGCTACTTTACTAAGACCTAATATACGTCCACCATCAGGTTTGTATGCTATACACGCTTTGCCTATAAAAGGTATTAAATGGTGTTCACATACAGATTGAAAAGGAATATCTTTTACAATAATGAAACCATTATGTTCAGGTTCATAAAAAAGTTTAGTGCATTCTTTTGGGTTTATATGTAAACCGGCAAATATTTCTGCATACATATCAGCCACTCTAGAAGGTGTTTCAATTAGTCCTTCTCGATCAGGATTTTCGCCAATCGCACATAAGATTTCCCTTATTGCGTTTTCGATTCTCTTTTTATCAATCATCTACTCACACTTGCGTTATTTTACTCTTAATATTTTAAGTTAAATGGTTTTACTTGAATATAAAACAGTACATATGTTTTTGCAAGTATTAAAAGTGAAGATACACTGTTAACTTACTGTCCGTTTAAACTTGACGGTTTTTAGAAAAAGTTACTTACCAGTGGAATATACGTAAAGAGAAAAAGTCGTACATATATTGTTGTAATCAAAAGAAACGTAGTTATACCGATTAAAACGTAATCTCCTTTGTGAAGTTTTAACAAATACAGGTTTGTACGCTTCTTTACTGCACCCCAAGCTCTTGATTCCATAGCTTCTGCAAGTTCTAGGCTTCGTCTGATAGCACTTACAATAAGAGGTATAAGAATTGGGATATAATTTCTGATGCGTTTAAGAATGTTGCCTTTTTCAAGTTCTAAACCTCTTGCTTTTTGTGCATCCATAATAGTTTGGGCTTCTTCAGCTAAAACTGGTACAAATCGTACAGCTGTAGTAAATGCAAAAGCAAATTCGTAAGGCATATGTGACTGTTCAAGTGCTAGACCTAAATGGTCAGGAGAAGTTGTTAGGAAGAAAACTGAAAAAGATACAATTAACACAACAAACCGCATAGTCATACCTAAAGCGTTTTCAACATCAAAAGCAGTTAAAGACCAATTATTGAAGAAAAAATTGGTGAATATGTTTATAGCAAAAATAAATCCTGCTAAGAAAGCTGCGCCTCGAAGAGATCGAAACCATTGTTTTTGAACTCTTGCCAGAAATACGAAAGGCAATTGTATAAGAAACAGAATTATAAGGGGTAAAATTTGGCTAAACAAAAGGGCACTGATAAAGACAGCTATAACATAGACGAATTTAATTCTTGGATCTAAATTATGAATTGGAGAAAAGCTTTTTCGGAATTTTAAACCGTCAAAAACACTCATTGTCTATTGCTCTCCTTAGCTTTGGTTAATATCATGGTTTTTGCTTCATCAATATCGATGGTGTTGGCAGGTAACCCTAAAGGTGATAATTTAGCGAAAATTTGGGCTATTTGCGGGCGTACAATTGAAGATTCTTCAAGCAATTGGGAGTTGGTTAAAATGTCTTTGGCTATACCATCAGCAATTATTTTACCGTCGCGCATTAAAATCACACGTGGATTACATTCAGCCACAAACTCTACATCATGAGTAACCATGATTACTGTTTTCTTTTTAGTCTGCAACTGCATAACAAATTGTCGCAAATTCTCTTTTTGTTCATGGTCTTGTCCAATGGTTGGCTCATCAAGTACAAGGGTATCGGGATCCCAAGCTAAAACTGAAGCTAACGCAACACGTTTACGTTCACCACCACTAAGTAAAAATGGCGAAATTTTACGGTACTGTGTCAATGAAAGAAAATCCAGTGCCCAAGTTACACGCTGTGCAATTGTGTCATTGTCAAATCCAAAATTTTTTAACGCGAACGCGACTTCATCTTCGACTGTTTCACTAAAAAGTTGATTATCTGGATTTTGAAACACAAAACCAACGTTTCGTGCAAGTGCTGCAACACTAGTTTTAGTAGTTGCAACATTATTTACATATACTATACCCGAAGATGGCTTTAATAACCCATTGAAATGTTTAATAAATGTGGTTTTTCCAGCACCGTTTTGTCCCATGATTGCAATAAAATCACCGTCATTAATCGTTAAAGAAATCCCTTTCAAAGCTTCAATGTTATTTCCGTATGAATAATGCACGTTTTCAACTGTAATCATTTGCTAGCACCTTTAACAGTTGATTTGCAAACTCGTCTGAGGATAACGGGGTTTGTTCACTAATATCAAATCCATCTGCTTTTAACTTTTTATAAAGTAAAGTTGCTTTAGGTATGCCTACACCTATTTGGCTGATTTCGTCGTTACAGAGAATATTACGGGGATTACCTTCAAAACAAATTTTACCTTTATCCATCACAACAAGGTGATTAGTATATTTAGCAGTTAAATCAAGGCGGTGCTCAACTAATATTACAGTTATACCTTGCTCCTGATTAAGTTTATAGATAACTTCGAAAATTCGTTCAGCACTTAGAGGATCAAGAAAAGAAGTGGGTTCGTCTAATACAATAATCTTTGGCTGCATAGCTAATACAGCAGCTATTGTCACACGTTGTTGTTGTCCACCTGAAATTTCATGTGGAGACCGCTCACGTAAATCATAAATACCGGTTAAATTAAGAGCCCAATCAACACGTTTGCGCATCTCTTCACGAGATATACCCAAGTTTTCCAAACCAAAGGCTACATCTTTCTCTACACTTAACGCAAAAAGTTGGTTCTCAGGATTTTGAAAAACAAGTCCAACATGTTTAGCCATATCAAAAGTTTGTTCACCCATTATGTCTTGGTCAGCTACGATAATTTGTCCACTTAAGTCACCTTTATAGAAATGAGGCACAAGACCATTAAAAGTTCGGCATAATGAAGTTTTTCCACAACCACTTGGACCTGTGATGAGTACAAATTCGCCTTTCTCTATAGTAAGAGAAACACCATCAATAGATGGTTTAGACGCGCCTGGATAAGTGTACACAAGATCGTTTATTTTAATTACCGACATCGCATGTGCCTGCTAGACAATAAACGCAACATGGCTTCATTTAAGCGTAACTACTCAACAATGAGTATTTTCTCTTTCAAAATTTCAAGGCATTTATTTAACGCGTCATCAATATTACCCTTTGCGTTAACACCAGCAGCCATAGCGTGACCACCCCCAACACCCCCAAAAAATTCGCCTACAAACATTGAAATATCCTTTCCAAGGTGTACACCAGTTTTTTCGCTAAAATCTCGATTACACCTAAGACTGATTTCAAGTTTACCAGATTTTTTTCCAGCAACAACAGCCATATGTGCACCTAAATCAACAAGAGATTTAGCAGCAGAAGCCTCATACGCACTAACATGAGATAAAGCAATTATCCATTCGCCAATTTTTACAATTTTTGCTCTTTTACAAGCTTTAAGTTTAGCAAGTCGCTCAGAATTATCAATCGGATTAGAAAAAGAAGTTAGCATTTCCTGTGCATCTACACCCATGCCTACAAGACCACCAGCAATTCTAAAAGTATCAGAATCACCTAACGCAAAATGTCGCGTGTCAAAAGCGATACCAGCAAAAAGTGCTTTAGCCTCATTTAAACTAAGTTGAACACCAGCCTGTTGATACATATCATAGATAATTTCACATGTAGCAGCTGCTTGTTCATTTATTAAACAAAAATTACAAATTGTCTCAGTATCTAAACTAGGTGCATGATGATCAATTATCATCACAGGAGCATTTAGAGTTTTTAAACGATTAACAACTTCATCAAGCTGCTCAACAGTGTTCATATCAATAAGAAAAAGAACACTTGCAGACTCAATATTAGGTTTCAAATTTACAGGTATAGACAAATTGTCAATCAACTGTTTAGTAGGTTTGTTAATACCTTGTGGTGTTCCAATTTCCACAACCAAATCAGGTAAAAATCGTTTAAGCAATCCTTGAAAAGCATAAGCTGCACATACTGCATCAGCATCTGCACTTTTATGACATAACAACAATACAAACGTTGCTTGTTGCTCTTTCAACATAGTTACAATTTTATTAATATTCATAATAATTTTCTCAAAAAATTTTCACTTGCCAAATGTGCTTGATTAACGGCTTCTTTTACCAAAACATCAACATCAACATTTTGAACAACTTTATTTAAAATAAGATCTAGTTCAACACTTAAATCAACAGGCTTTGTACCCTGAGCTTCCACAGTAATATCTAATCGGTCAATCAATTTAGAACCAATTGTAGTATGTATGTATTCACGTGCAGCGTTCTCAGCTGTTTCACATAAAACTTCAATTTGTTCAGTAGATAACACAGGCAAACCCAGCTCTACCAAAAAACACGCCGCCTAAAAAAGAAGTTACTGTTGACCCGTGACAGGGTTTATTTCTTCTTGCAATTTAGTTTGTGTCTCTTTAACTTGACTGCGTACGCGTTCTTCTTGTTTTGTAATAACTGTACTACGTGTTACAAGAAGATCTTTACGATCATTCAAATCAGCAAAAACTTTAGCTTTATCAGCCTTTACCAATAAAGAACCAATAGCTTTGTAGAGCACTACATCATCAG
Source organism: Candidatus Bathycorpusculum grumuli (assembly GCA_009776805.1). Taxonomy (GTDB): domain Archaea; phylum Thermoproteota; class Bathyarchaeia; order Bathyarchaeales; family Bathycorpusculaceae; genus Bathycorpusculum; species Bathycorpusculum grumuli. Next base: position 11,300 of record WRNB01000029.1, read on the forward strand.
CTGATTTTGCTAATTCAGCAAGAGCTAATTCTACCTCTCCTTTTTCCATCTCAACCTGCTGTTTTTGTACAAGAATAGACTGTAGAGTTTGCTGTAACTGCTGTAACCGCAATAAACGTTCCTGAATATTAGGCGGCAACTTTGATAATTCGTCACTCAAATTTTAATCCTTCCGTAACAGCCAATAAGATAGGCATAATAATAAGTATTTCCAACTTTTTAACACACAACTACATAAGTACACCATTTAACTTCAAACTTTTCGCTAATTTATAGAGGAGAATATCATTAAGAATCAAGTTTTTGTAGTTTAGCTATAAAAAATCCGTTACATTCATGTAAATGTGGATATAAACGTTGACATTGAGTCAAACCACGTAAACCTGGCAAACCGAGTTTTGGTTCAATTTCTACAAGGTGAAATTCAGGATGATTTTTTAGGAATAGTTCAATGACCATTTCGTTTTCTTCAACGGTTATACTACAAGTTGAATAAGTTAAATACCCGCCAGCAGAGACTTTTTGGGCGCAGTTAACCAACATTTGTTGTTGAACTTTTGCCATGTTTTCTACAGATTTTTGACTTAGACGCCATTTCGCTGAGGGCTGTTTTGCAAAAACACCTGTACTGGTACATGGCGGGTCTAAAACAACAAAATCAGCTTCTCCAACAAGTGGTAAGGGTAGACATGCATTAGCGGTTATTGCTTCAGCGTTAGTTACACCCATGCAATTAATTTCTTGTTTCCAAGTTTTCATTCTTCGTTTAGAGAAATCTACAGAGATGATGCTGCCTTGGTTTTGCATTAATTGGGCAAGATAAGTTGTTTTAGCACCAGGAGCAGCACATACATCAAAGATTTTGCTGTCAGGTTTGGGTGTAACGGCTTGGGNTGCAAAGCAACTGGCTTTATCTTGAATGTAAAATAATCCTAATTTAAAGCTTTCAAGAGTGATTAATGGTTGTTTAAGCTCAGAAACCTTGTATATATCTTTTAAAGCTTCTATTTTTTGAAGTTTTACACCTTCTAATGTAATTTTTTGAAGTATTTCTTCTGATTGTCCTTTAAGAGTATTAACACGGATGTATGTTGGTGGTGGAATGTTGCTTGTGTTTAGGAAAATAGCAGCTTCTTCTCGGCCAAACAAGTTAATACAGTATTCTACAAACCATAAAGGTTGAAAAGTTTCAAGACTTAAACGTTCTTTATCTTCAGCAGCATCTATAATTGGTTGTAGCTGTTGTGTTAATAAGAAACCAAGATATAATTCAACAGACATTAGGGTTTTCCAGCCTAAAATTGAGCGAGCCATGCTGGCTATATTTTGAGCTTCCTGTAGGTTATATTTACCCCAGTTTTTTGTAACACGGGTTTGGTAAACGTACAATCTTAGAAATGATTGTACACCAAGGTTGAATTCTTCAATTTTTTTAGGTGCTATGACAGTGTTTATGAATTTATCAATTATGTTTCGGTGGCGAGTAGTCTCTATTATTAAACCGTAGGCGTAACGGATAGCATTTGAGTTAGTTTCGTTTAATTGTTTAATTGTTTTTGCTAACGCGATGCGTTCACTTAAGCGTTGCATCTCAATCCAGCTTAATGTTTCAATGGCGATTGTCCAAGCATTTTTTATCACTGTAAATTCACAGTTTATTTGAATACAATACTTCTAAATAAGACTTAAAAATTTAGTGAGAAAATGTATGGATATAGTCACAGTAGCTATGAATGATTCTTAACATTTAACGTGTATTTTGTTTGTTAAAGTTAAGTTAATGTGAAATGTAACTTGTTTTTTTGTGAGGCAAAGGTTTTAGCCTTGTTTAGGTATTAAGATAATAAGGAACAGACGGCAAATGGTGCAGAATAGAACTTTAGATTCATTCTTTACAAAAGAGAGCAAATCAGAAATAGCTCAACCAGTTAAAGTAGTGACAACTGAAAATGAGTCTGAACAACAAAAAACCCAAAATATGTCAATTGAAGAAGAAACTGTTCAAACAATAGTTAAAAAAGAAAGACCACCACGAATTTTACCGCCAATTGCGTCTATAGATTTACCACCGTCTTATTTTGTTTCGGCAGCATATGATGGTCGTCAACGAAAAATTGTTATCAAACTTTACGAACCTAAATCAGAACAGATATATTTTTGGTATGATAACACAGGGCACAAACCTTATTGTCTAACTAGTTTACCAGAAAAAAAAGTGTTACAGTTTAACCGAATTATTAAACATCAAGGCTACGACAGCTGTATAACTGAACAAAAATTTGACCCTCTATCCAATCAGGTCATTGAAGTAACAAAAATTGTTGCAAAAGATCCTCTTGCAATCGGAGGTAAACCAAGTGGTACAATAAGAGACATAATTCCAGAAGATCACCCGCAAGTATGTGGTTGTCAAATTCAGGATAGTGAGACAAAAATTTGGGAGTCAAAAATCAAATACTATCAGTCATATATTTATGATCAAAAAATTTTGCCGGGAATGATTTATCAAATAAAAAATGGAAATTTTGAAGAAGCTCCAGTTCATGAAGCAGAACAGATACTTGAAAAAATTCGTGAGAGTTTTAACGATGAAACACCAGAAGAGCAAGAATTCGTTGAGATGTGGGCCAAACTTCTTGAGTATCCTGCACCTAAATTCCGCAGAGCCGCCATTGATATTGAAGTTTATTCACCGCTAACTAATCGTGTACCTGATGCACGAGAAGGTGCGTGTCCAATAATTGCGTGTTCAATTTTCAGTTCGGATGGAGACAAAAAAGTTTTTGTACTCAAAAGACAAGATAGGACAAACGAAAAAATTGTACCTACAAATATAGATATAGAATTTTGTGAAACAGAAGAATACCTGTTACAACAGGTTTTCAAAGTTTTAAACGATTTTCCATTCATTTTAACCTTTAATGGTGACGATTTTGATCTTCGTTACCTATTTCACCGAGCTATAAATCTTGGATTCCAAAAAAAAGAAATACCAATTGAAGTAGGAAAACGTGTCTGTGCAATAAAATACGGTATCCACATAGATCTTTACAAATTTTTCTTTAATCGCTCAATTCAAGGCTATGCCTTTAACAATCGTTATAAAGATGTAAGCCTTGGTGATGTAGGCGCAGCACTTTTAGGAATGGAAAAAATTCATCTAAACAAAGCTTTTGGTGAACTTACCTATAACGAGTTAGCTCAATACTGTCTTCGTGATTCAGAAATTACCTATAAACTGACAAGTTTTGAAGATGATTCTGCCATGAAACTAATATTGGTACTTACACGTATCAGCAGTATGCCAATGGAAGACGTTAGCCGTCAAGGAGTCAGCCGGTGGATACTTAATTTCATGCAACGTGAACACCGTAAACGTGGACTTTTAATTCCAAACGCTGAAGACATATTAACCAAAAAAGGTAAAACCAGCACAACTGCAACAATAAAAGGTAAAAAATACAAAGGAGCAATCGTCGTTGAACCTACACCAGGTATTCATTTCAATGTTGCTGTCATGGATTTCCCCAGTCTATATCCGTCAATCATCAAAGTCTGGAATCTTGGGTATCAATCAATTGACTGTAATCATCCTGAATGTAAAACTCAAATGATTCCAGACACACAACATTGGGCTTGCATCCAAAAAAGAGCACTTGAAAGCTTATTAATTGGTTCACTTAGAGACTTACGTGTAAGATGGTACAAAAGCCGCTCCAAAGACACAACATTACCACCAGAACTACGAAGTTGGTACAACACCGTACAAGGAGCACTCAAAGTCATTCTAAATGCCAGTTACGGCGTTTTTGGAGCAGACAGTTTTGACCTCTACTGTCCACCAGTTGCAGAAGCAACAGCAGCAATCGGACGCTACAGCATTACTCAAATCCTTGAACACACCGAAGCATCAGGAGTAAAAGTGCTTTACGGAGACACAGACAGTCTATTTCTTAAAAATCCCTCTAAAGAACAAATCGATGAAGTATCTCGCTGGACAGAACAACATTTAAACATGAACATTGATGTTGATAAAATTTACAGGTATGCAGTTTTTAGTGCCCGTAAAAAAAATTATTTAGGAGTCTTAGAAAACGGCACAGTTGATGTTAAAGGTTTAACAGGTAAGAAAAAACATATTCCAGTCTTCATCAAAGATGCTTTTAACCAAATGAAAGATCGCCTCGCAAAAGTCAAAACACCAGCTGAGTTTGAAGTTGCAAAAAAAGATATTGCAAACATTGTTAAAGACAGATATATGCGTCTAAAACGGCGAGAATGGAATAATAACGCAGAACTTGCATTCCATGTTGTTTTAGGTGATGACCTTAGCAGATATACAAAAACTACTCCACAACATGTTAAAGCAGCATTTATTTTGCAAAAAAGCGGAAAAGATTTACGTGCAGGCGATCTTATCAGTTATGTAAAAGTTAATAGCAACAAAGAACGCGTAAAACCAGTTGAATTAACTTATAAAAACGAAGTTGATACTGACAAATACATTGCATATCTACAATCAACATTTGATCAAGTACTAGACGCGTTAGGATTAAATTTTGATGAAATTATTGGTTTGACAAAATTAGCACAATTTCTTGTCTAAATAGGAATTGAAAAGAAAGAATAGATAACTGCAAGTAACGTGAAAACAGCAACTATTATTGAGATTATGGTGACTATTTTACGTTCAGATAACGGGCGATTAAAAGTTAGTATTGTTACTAAACTACGCTTATGGTGGGATACTAGTTTGTTGTCTTTGAAAGTAATCAAAGCTTTTTTACGTGTGAAAAATACTGTTAACAGAATTAGTGAAGAATTGAAAATGTAAGGTATTATTGAAATTAGTAAACTTAATTTTACATCCGCAATAATAGCAAATGCTGCAATAGTCATGCCAATAGCAAAACTACCTGAGTTACCCACAAATATTTTACCTTTAAAATTTAAAACTGACAATATTAGCCAAAAAATTATTGGGCCAACCATTAACAAGTAAATGGGAGAAGTTAACGCAGAAATACTCATCAACCCTAAAAGCACTATTGCTGGACAAACAGATTCAAGACCGTTAAATCCGCCAAGCATATTAACCGTGTTAGTTACAATCATCACAATTAAAGGTATTATTAAATAGAAATACCAGACACCAAAATTTACAAATCCAATAAATGGTAAAGTGATTGATGTGCGCGCGTTCATATCTATTGCAAAATAAATCAGTGGTAATGCCGCGATTAGAGGCATAAACGCTTTGTATCGCCATTTTAGATCCAACCAGTCATCAAGTAATCCCATAAAACCGCCGAATAAAACGCAAACTGCAAGGGTTAAAGGTGCAGAAACACCAATTGATATTGAACCAATCCCAAGAAAATAAAGGAAAAAGAGGTAAACGGTTACAAATAGAACGTATAATACGCCTAAACCGTTTGGAATTAAAGGTTTCCCATTTTTGTGTTGGTCTGGAACTTTTGGAAACACTTTTTAATAGTCACCGTTGGTTGACTAAATTAATGGGTTGGATGAGCTGCATTGTATGCTGCCCAATCAATTTTGAAGAGACCAACTACTGGAACTAGGTCATTATATGGGTTATAGCTAGCATTTAAACCTGAAATGTATTCTATTTTTAAGTATTTCAGTGTCACTTCATTACTTGTTGCTGAAATAACTCCATTGCTATTTTCAGCGAAAGCAAATTCAGTAGAACTCATCAATTTATAAATCACTGAATCCATACCATCCTGATTCCACATCCATTGACCAGAATCTTCATCTGAAGATCCAAAACCAGATTCATTGCTCCAAGCATTATCTACAGTCATATAACCTTCACTTATCAAACGATCACGTGCACCACCAGAGATTCTTGCCATCTGTGCCCATTTACCTTCATCAGCCAACCCATATGGATATGAATAAAATCCAGTAGGTGAATCTTCATATTCAAAAAGATACAAAGAGATATAGACCAATATGTATTGCACATTTTTTTGACCATATTTTTCAGTAATCATTCTTAACGCTTCATCTTCTGAACTCATATAAATATAGGCAAGATTTTCTATTTGCCCTTCATCAATCGTAGCGTTGTCTGCAAGTGTAGTGACATCACCCATAACACTTAACCAGTAACCATAATCCCACCATGCAACAACCACATCAGTTGAATGCAAATTATTACTAGTATATGTTAACATGTCTAACCATTGAGTCATTTGCTCATTTGGAACTACTGGAAGCCCTGCAGCACTAACTGTAGTAGGCATATAAGCATTAGAATAGGCTCGCGGTACACCTCCTGTTTGTGGTGTGAAAGCGAATTGTGTTAGAAGAATAACAAAAATCAGCACCACTCCAAGAATACTGTATTTTTTGTTGACCAACGACATTTTTCGTTTTGCTTTCGTAAACGTATCAGGAGTTCCTTTAAGCAATAACATGAAAGGTTTCAACACACCAATTAAACCCAAACCCATAAGTAAAGCAAAAGCTGGCGCGAAAATAACCAATAACCGCACCATTGATGCGCCAAAGTAGAGCCCTGTTGCACCAAAAATGAGGAGGAATATATTGCGGTTTGTCGGTTTATTCAGTATAAAGTATATACCTAATATAAAGAATAGCGCACATATACCAAGTTCTGTGTAGAGGTTTGCCCATGCAGTGACTCTGTGTTCAGCTACTGACGCAATTAATGGTGAAGATGCACGAGCCACTGGTGATATAGTGGCAATAAATTTACCTGCTATATTACCAATATAACCAAAATATGATAACGTGGCAAAGCTACTAACTGTTGCAATAAGTACTGCTAAAACTATGGTTATTTTGTTTTTTGCTAAAACATCATGCTGCATAAATTCGGCTAAAAGCAACACTATAAAGACACCTGCGACAAGAAGAACTGGAGCTGACGTTAGATAAGAGAGTCCAATAATTGGAAACTGTATCGCAATAAGCAAACCTATACCCATTGTTGCACTGTAACTGATTAGTAAACGCCGATCATACCGTTTAAGCAATACTACTGCAAAAACAAAAAGTGATGTTAAACCTAAGACATAATACGCTGCACCCCAACCACATATAAAGTATGCTAGTGCTAAAGCGGCACCTATAGAATAAATCAAACTTGTACGCAAAGAACGTTTAGGATCCAATGACCTTAGGAAAAACAATACAAAGAATAGTAAACCAATCATACCTGGAATTTCAGTATCAAAAAATCCAAGAGAGCTTCTCTGCAAAAATGATGGAGCTAATGCTAAAGCAAGTGCTGCAAATAAGCCTACTGCGCGCCCGCCAAAATCTTTGCCTATAAAGTAAACTATTAAACAAGACAAAGTGCCCAATGCTACAGTTAACAGGGCGCAAAACTCCATTAAGTCAATTGTTCCACCAAAAAAGCTGTATATTTGATACGACGCAGCAGCTGTCATAGGTAAAGCTGGTAGAGATGTAGCCATGTGAAGGCCATTTGGATACCATTGTTGATTATTTATCCAATTATCTGTATACGGTGAGAATAAACCATTTTCTACCATGTAACTAGTTATACTGTACTGATAATAGGGGTCATACTCATTTAAGTGAACTTGACCTGATCCTATTTCCCAACGCATTGGCAACATACGTACAGTAAATGCAACAAAGAGTATCAGAATTAATGCTGAAACTACAATAACAGAAGAACGATTTACCTTAAACATTTTGCTGAAAGAGTTTAAACCGCTACTTTGATCTTTAGACACTAATTTCCCTCACGTATAGACATCTTTAAAGTTTATTTTGAATATATCACATAGGGGGTTTATTTATGGCTTTTCCAAAAACTACCAGCACAATTACAGTTCACTTGCCTGTTTAACAACATGAAACATAACCCATGGACTATACCTACGCAAACGCCTTAACCCAAACGCCCACTCCAACCGCGATAAAACAGACACTAACCGGTTTTGAGAAATTCTTCCAAAAGGCAACCAATTATACCCTAGTTGTGCTTGTAAATAAAAACCAGTTCCAAACAAAACCTGTCTAACACCACTATAAGAGTGCAAATACGATTTACCCTTTAACCCTTTTAATTTTGCTTTAAAACTTGATTTATTACCAAAAGATAAAACACAATCTGAATTAGGCCCCAAAACTCGCTTACACTCGTTCAAAGCAACTTCAAGTTCAGAAATATAATCCAACACTTCAATCATAAACACGGCATCAAAAACTTCACTAACAAAAGGTAGCTTTCTCGCATCAGCAGCTACAATATAGGCCTGATTTGTTCGCTGTTTAAACCGTCTAAGTGAAACACAATCAATATCTATACTCACCACACTAGTTTTAGTGTTTAACGCAATAAAAGATATCCTTCCAGACTCTGCACCCACATCAAGAACAAAACTAGTTTTAGAAAAATCAACAGCTTTTTCGATAAAAGTTTTTTCTATTGTTGTTAAATATTTACCCATTCGCGTCTTTGCAGCCATTTCCCAATGAGTTTCCTGTATTGAAACAGAAGCAGACATACCATTAGTTTTTTCCACAATCACAACCTCAAACTAGCCCACAACAAATTTTACTAACATTCAAAGATAAAAAAGACAAATATTTAACATCCATATAACAAACACTATCATGTTGAAAAAATTGGTCTATATAACTTGAAATATCATCTTCATACAAAACGTCACCATACACACAACAAATAACACGTTGCAACATTTTGAATCCTACTAAATGTATCATTACTAGTGATATTTATTAATTGCTAAAACCACCCAGAAGTATTTAACAGCCTTTAATGTAAACTTGCTATAAGACACGTTCTTTCAAATAATAAAGCGGTAATCATCATTTGAAAAAATACATATTAATCATCTCTGAGAAACCAGATGCTGCAAATCGTATAGCCACCGCTTTAGATGACAAAGGTAAAACTATACGAGAAAACAGCAATGGTGTACCGTTTTTTACAGCAAAAAATGGAGATAAAGAAATCATTGTAGCCTCGGCTCTGGGTCATCTATATACTGTTGCGAACACAAAAAAAGGAGAATGGAATTACCCCGTTTTTGATTACCAATGGGTACCACGATGGATGGTTGAAAAAAACGCGTCAAAAATCCGCACATGGTTAAAAGTACTTACACAATTATCAGAAAATGCAGAAGAATTTATTGACGCCTGCGATTATGACATTGAAGGCAGTATAATAGGCTACTCCATTCTCAAATATGCTTGTGATAACAAAGAAAAAATAGCTAAACGCATGAAATACTCAACACTCACCAAAGAAGACCTCAAAGAATCATTCAACAAACCATTACCACAACTTGATTTTGCACTTATCGAAGCCGGATTAGCAAGACACGAAATAGATTGGTTATATGGCATAAATCTTTCCCGAGCATTAACCTTAGCAGCAAGAAACAATAATAATGTATACACCACCTTAAGTGCTGGCCGCGTTCAAGGCCCAACTTTGAAGTACATAGAAACACGTGAAAAAAATATTCAAATTTTTGTCCCAACCCCGTTTTGGAACATAACAGCAAAAATAAACATAGACAACAACACATACGAGTTAGAACACGAAAAAAAAACTATCGAAACACTACTTGAAGCAAAAAATATTACAACAACCTGCAAAGTCAAAGAAGGTCAAATCACTAAAATAGATGTAAAAGAATTCCAACAAAACCCTCCAGTACCATTTGATTTAGGCACACTACAAAGTGAAGCCTACAGACTCTTCAAATACACCCCCCTACGCACATCTAAAATTGCTCAACACCTCTACACTAACGCTTTAATTTCTTACCCAAGAACAAATAGTCAAAAATTACCACCCGCCATAGGCTACAGCGACATACTCAAAAAACTTAACAAATCACCAATATATCAAAAATTCACACAAAAACTTTTAACACAACCCACACTAAAACCCAATGAAGGCACAAAATATGACCCAGCCCACCCAGCCATTTACCCAACAGGTAACCTTCCTGAAAAAGTCTTAGATGACTCTGAAAAAAACATTTACGACCTTATCGTTAAACGATTTCTAGCTGTTTTCGGCGAACCAGCCTTAATACAAAGCATTAAAGTTTCAGTAAACATTAACCAAAACATGTTTTTTATGACTGGATATCGTACATTAAAAGAAGGCTGGATGGAATATTACAAGCCTTTCGTTCACTCCAAAAACATTTCATTCCCACCACTTTTTGAAAAACAAACAGTTACAGTAAAAAAAATAACACTAAAAAACAACTTTACAAAACCGCCACCAAGATACAACCCACGCAGTCTCCTTAAAAAGATGGAAAACGAAAAAATAGGCACTAAAGCAACACGAGCAACAATAATTCAAACATTATATGAACGCAAATACATAAAAGGCGAACAAAACATAACCATCACTGACCTTGGTTTTGAAGTAACAGAAGTATTAAAAAATTATTGCCCAAGCGTTGTTTCCTCTGAAATGACAAGAAAACTGGAAGAAAAAATGGAACAAATACAATTAGAACAAGAAACCAAACAAAACGTTCTTATTGAAACTATTGAAAACCTAAAAACTGTCACATCAACACTTAAACAAAACCAATTAGAAATTGGAACACAACTGGGACAAAAAATTAAACAAATACGTATTAACGAACAAACAATAGGCAAATGCCCAAAATGTCAAACAGGAAATCTTGTTATAATACGCTCCAAAAAAACAAATAAACGCTTTGTTGGCTGCACAAATTTTTTTGAAAACAAATGTAACACATCTTTTCCATTGCCACAAACAGGCACAATAAAACCGTTAACAACACCATGTAAAACTTGCAATTATCCAGTCATCAAAATTTTAATTAACACAAAACAGCCATGGAAATTATGCCTTAATCCTAACTGTCCAACTAAGGAGAAAAAAAAATAATGACGTGTAAAATTTGTAACCGACCAAACAAAAAAAATGAGTATTGTAGTTTACATTTGAAAGCTTATCAGAACATTTACAAAAAATTTGAAGTTTGGAAAAAAGCTTTAGAGATTTCGTGGATAGATTATTTAGTTAATATTTCGAAAAATTCATTAACTGGTGAATGGGCTAAAGAAGTAGTAAAATATCTAATTGAGGCCGAGAGTAGAAATGTCAAAGAAAGATAAGAAACAAATAAATCAAAAGCCAGCACCTGCAACAACTCAGTCGTCAGTATCATTTTCACTTAACAAGTTATTCGACAAAATTTCATCAATTCGACCACCCGAAATAATCATTATAGCTGTTATGCTTGGTTACGTGTTTTTTATGCTTGGAGGCGGCTTTTATTCAGCAACAAGCGAAGGTATCATGACTTCTATGTATTATAACAATAAATTTTACTTCTTATATCCAAGTCTAAGCGACCAATTTGTCTCAGACACAGTTATATCAATAATGTTATACGTCATAGGATTTGCTGGTTTACTATCAATTTACCAAAGCACTAGGAATGCTAACAAACCAAGACAAGCATACATGTTACTAGCTGTAGGTGTTAGCCTTGTTATATTGTCATATATATTCCTTGAAAGTGCAATCGCTATCAAAACAGCAGGTATAACATAACAACATAACATTATTTTTTCTCATTTTATTTAACATATTATTTTTAAATGTAATAGAGTTTCTCTGAAATTATAAGTATTACAAAGTTGTTTGTATCGTAAATTCCCAGACGAATTATATGCGTATTAACTATGAACACCCACATCTAATACCACCAAAACCTCACACCACAACCTAAACAACACCAAAAAAACCTCCACACCACCCAATGTCATCAGGCTATCTTTTTGTGCTTTAAAAAACCATGAATCCATAACAATCACACACATTTTACAGACCACTTTTCCACAATAAACTAAACTAGTACACAACTACAAAAACAATAAAACTACAGGGCTTTTACAACCAAAAAATTTACTATACTAACACAAAAAAAGCCACACAACAACACTTATGCACAAGTTATAGACATATAGAAAAAAATAACACGACAAAAAACAAACAAAAACAACCCCAAACAACAATACAAACAAAACAAAAAACAAACAAATACTATAATAATATATACACATCATATGATACATAATAAGAACAAACTAAAAAATGAAGTGGTAATGATTATCTGCCTCATCCCAAACATTCATCTTAGTCCGTATTTAGCCAATACATACTTTTACGTAGCTGAATTGAATCTAGATAACCGATAACGCAAAAAAACACTAACTCGCCGGAAATAATACTCACTACAACAACAGTGGGCAACTCAAACATCTGCAAAAGAATAAAAGCAGACGCATACATTAAAGCCGCGATAACAACACCATATAAACCAAAGGCTAACGAATAAGTTAGTTCTCTTTCGTTTTTAACGTTGTAAGCAACAGTTATATTACGCTTAAAAATATTAATCGAATATCTATTGTAAAATCCATATGCAATTAAAAATAATGTGATGAAAGGAATTATGGTTATATAAACAGATGAAGAACTTTTAGTCATCACCCAAGAAATTACGCCAAAAATGCTTGCACCGATTACAAGGAGCAAATAAATTACCATGTGTAACCGAATTAATTTATGGTATCGTTTCTCCGTCATGTTTACAGTTCCTCTCATGAAAATCTGCCATTGATATCTTATAGCAACCCGTTATACATCTGAAACCAACAACACAACACAACAAAACCAACACTATTTAACCTTTCCCAAACACCACCAAACACACACAAAACCAGACAAACAAACCGTGGGGTACAGATTCAACCCTTACACTTAATGTCTGCAGTGGCATAAATCCTAAAAAAACAACCAAACACACCACTACAAAAACACACAACAACCAAACAACCCCAATCCTTTCACACTTAAACCCTCACTTCAAACACCCCACAACACAAACACACCACACACCAAAAATCTCACCATTACGAAAACCCCTAGTGTTACATCCAGTAAGTAATTAGAGTATTGTTGGGTATAGACGTTTTAATTTAATTCTAGCATCTTTAGTAGTGAATTGCCAATTAACCCTCGCAC
>WRNB01000030.1 GCA_009776805.1 Candidatus Bathycorpusculum grumuli
GCGGTTGCGTGAGAGGGGTTTGGTTGGTGTGGTGTCTGTTAGGGAGGTTTTGTTTGTGTTGTCTAAGGTGCGTGTGGTTGTTGAGGTTTGTGGGCGGGAGTGTTTGTGTGTTTTGCCTAAGAGGACTGAGGAGGTTTTGGAGGTTTTTTCTGATTTGCTTAAAATTCCATAGGGGTAACTTTGGAAAGTTACGGTTTGAAATAGTTTTTTCAAAAATAGGGTGGTTTTTGAAGTGTTTTGTTAGTTTGTGGTTTTTGTGGCAGAAAATTTTTCGGGAACTACGGATAACTATGTTTCCCATTAAAAACGTCAAAAAACAATAAGTGCTAATGTCTTATCATTCATATTCACTGTTAACATTTATAGCTATACACTATTTTAACATGTTTTCCAACCAATCTCAAACACTAAGTTTTATAATAATTAACTTTTGTAGATATTTGACCGATAAGTGCCAATTGACTACGTTTGCAAAAAATGTAAAAAGGTTTACTCAAAAACAGAATATACTCAAAGTGGACTCTGCACGACATGCGGTACTTTTCTATTGGTGACTTTCCATAAGGACATAACCGAGGAAGTGTCATTTACTCAAAAAGGATCACCAATATATGAACAGGGTCATAAAGAAAAAATGGCTCTGTTTCGGGCGGCTGAAAGTCTGCGGAAAAGAGTTGGACAAATAAAAGAATACGAAGTGGTATCTGAAAAAGAGAGTGAATCACAAAAACCGTATGTGTTTGAAAATTGGTTATGGCGTTTTGAATATGAAGAGGCTTTACAGTTTGAAAAACATTTACTCAAACAGTACAAAGGCAAACTTCTCGAAGAAGCATTACCGGGTAAAGTAATTTCAAATGAGTACGGTCAATGTTACGAAATATCAACATCATGCTGTGCCAAATTCAAAAAAGTGACTTATGTGGAAAGTAAACATGTTTTGATATCGGATCTTAAAGTAATTTCTGGTATAGGACCAGTGAATGAGCAAATACTAAAAAAACAGGGATACACAACTGTAGAAGACTTAACTCGTCATTCACGATGGAAAAAACAAGCCTACGCCTACATGAAATTGATTGATACAAAAGAAACATGCCAAGTCCAAAAATGGCTATGGCACCGTCTTCCAAAATCTCACCCATTATTACACTATTTAGCAGGGTTCTGCGAAGACAACAATTTTGTAATTGTTGACATTGAAACATTAGGATTATCTGAGAGACCAATAATTTTATTGGGCATAGCTAAACCAGTCGAAGACCATATTTGTACAACTCAATTTCTTCTAAGAGATATCCACGACGAACCCAGTGCCATATATGCATTACTTTCTCAACTGAATCCAAACCTATCCCTCATCACTTACGGTGGAAAAAATTTTGACATCCCATACATAAAGCAAAGATTAGCTTATTATGGTATAGATGAGTACATAGATAACATAAACTTTGACATCTTACATTTTACACGTCGTGCATTAAAATCCAAACTTGCCGATTGTAGACTGGATACAGTAGAAAAATATTTGGGTATAAAAAGAAATGTCAACATACCTGGCGCGTTGGTTCCTCACTTCTATGACACGTATCTAAGAACAAAAAATGTTGGTCCTCTGGTACCCATAGTTGAACATAATAGACAAGATTTACTAACTCTTGGAACCTTATTTTCCAAGCTTTATGAGGAATGGACAATTTGATAGAGGAATTCATTAAACAGATTAAACAGTCAGCTTCTTTTAAAAAACAGATTGTACATATAGAAGAAATTCCGGCACATAGTGCTTTATTTGGTGAACTTGAAGCTCCTCTACCAGAAAATCTGCAAAAAGTTTTGATAAATCGAAATATTCAGTTTTATTCGCATCAAGCTCAAGCAATTAATGAAGCTAGAGTTGGAAAAAATATAGTTATAACTACTCCGACAGCTTCGGGTAAAACTTTAGCATTTAACATACCAGTTTTAGAAGCTTTGACAAGAGATAAAAAAGCAACAGCTCTCTACATTTATCCAACAAAAGCACTAACAAATGATCAATTAAAAGTTTTAAAAGAATTAGAAAAAGAGAGTGGTATAAATGTAGATCCTAATATTTACGATGGAGATACGCCACAATATCAAAGAGCAAGTATAAGAGAAAACTCTAGAATAATTCTCACAAACCCCTATGGTTTACATCAGTATCTTCCACGGCATGATTTGTGGCGTGTTTTTCTTCAAAACCTCAAATTTATCATAATAGATGAAGCACACATTTATCGTGGAGTTTTTGGTTCAAATGTCGCAATGGTGATTAGACGGTTACTAAGGATTTGTAAACACTATAATGCAAACCCTCAAATTATAATTTCTTCAGCAACAATTGCAAATCCAAAAGAACATGCGCAAAGACTTACTGGAAAAATTTTTGAAGTAATATCAAATGACGGCTCTCCAAGAGGAAAAAAATTGTTTATTTTTTGGAACCCGCCTTTTATAGATTCATCTAATGCTATTCGTCGGTCAACGCATCAAGAAACTAAAGATCTTTTGACACTTAATGTACTGCAAAATTTGCAAACGCTTTGTTTCACAACCTCAAGACGAATGGCTGAATTAATTACAAGATGGACCAAAGATGCGCTTATAAAATCTAAGCAAGATAATAATGTCGTTACTGCGTATCGTGCAGGATATTTGCCTCAAGAACGGCGTGATATAGAAAATAGGCTGAAAAATAAACAGTTAATTGGTGTAGTTTCAACTAATGCGTTGGAGCTTGGGATAGATATAGGTTCTCTTGATTCTGTTATAATTTCAGGGTATCCTGGAACGGTTGTTTCAACTTGGCAACAGGCGGGGCGTGCTGGTAGAAGCAATTTTGATTCACTTGTAACGTTAGTTGCTTTTCAAAATCCTCTTGATCAATATTTTATGAAGCATCCTGAGGATTTCTTTGGAAGACCACATGAACAAGCGGTCATAGATTTGCACAACCGGTATATTTCTTTAGGTCATATTATGTGTGCGGCTAGTGAATTGCCAATAAATGATGAGGCGGATAAACATTTTTTTCCCGATTTACTCACAATAAGCATTCAAGCACTAGAACAAGAACGGCTTGTTAGAAAAACATCTCGTGGGNGGGTTTATTCAGGGACGGCAAGAACTGTTGATGTGGTGAGTCTGAAAAGTATTTCAGATAAAACAGTTAATGTTTTGTGTAATGGAAAATTGCTTGAAATGTTATCTTTAAACAAGACTTATGAAGAAGCGCATGTAGGAGCTGTTTTACTGCATCAAGGTGAAACATACATTTGTGAAAGTTTAAATCTTGATCAATTAGTAGCCAAAGTAAAGAAGGAAGATGTTGACTATTATACGGAAGCTCTGAAAAATGTTGAAGTAGCTATCATTAAAACATATGAAAAAAGTGAAATGGGTGTAATAGTAGGGTTGGGTGAGTTATCGATCACTGAAGTATATCATACGTATATTACAAAAACAGGTGATACAGTTGTTACCCGGACACCACTTGATTTGCCGCCGTTGAGTTTTTCAACTGTTGGTTTATGGTTTATTATTCCAGATAAAGTTAAAGATGTTATAGTGGATCAAGGTCTTGATTTTGATGGTGGTATTCATGCTGTTGAACATGCTATGATAGCTATGTCCCCTATTTTTGCAATGTGTGATCGTTGGGATATTGGGGGATTATCAACATCATTGCATTTAGATACAAATGCTTCAACGATTTTTATTTATGATGGTTTCGAAGGAGGTATTGGTATCTCAGAGACATTGTATGTAAAAATAAAATTATTATGGGAAAAAGCGTTGGAGCTTGTAGGTAATTGTGAATGTAAAGAAGGGTGTCCTTCATGTATATATTCGCCAAAATGTGGCAACGAAAATGAACCTTTAGATAAAAAAGCAGCAATTAGTATATTGAAAATGTTGCTAGAAATTTATGATAACAAAAAATAACATGGAGTGTTGAGGTAAAATTGGCGGTCTTTTTTTTATAGTTTTTTCATGGATTTGATGGTGGTGGTTGATTAAAATATGTGAGGAGGACTGTTTGAAATCTAACCCAAAATTTTTGATATTACAAATAATTCTAAAAAATTTATATTCTAGAAATTTTTTTGATTATATTGTTTAAATCTTTTTAAACACAAAATTTTTATTTTTAAACTAGTTTTCGACTAGTTTTCAGACCGTATAAGGGTATGTTTGGGTGTTTGTTAGGCTGTTTTTATTTGTGTTTGTTGTTGCACAATATTGATGGTTGAAAGCAGACTGTAAGACTTATAGCCTGTGATTGAACGTTACCTATGCTTTCATGAGACTAATGTTCATGTTTACCATGGGTGTTTCTTAAGTTTAAGTTTGTAAGCACAAAAATTGGTAAACAAATGAATTGGTGGAGTAAGCAGCAATGTCACTACTGCAACTTCCCAGCTTATCAAATATAATGGAATAGAAAACACTATAGCACCAATAACAAAATCTATTTGATCAATAATTGGAAACAAACCACCCGGAGCAATATTTAACCTTCTTTTAAAAAAAGCCGCGGCCAAATCACCTAAAAGAGCCCCAAACGGCGTAAACACTGCAAAAAGAATTGGAAAACTAAAAAAGTAACACTCAACTAAACCAATACTTAAACCAACAATCCAACCGAAAAAAAACCCCCTGAAAGTTTTATTATTACCAAACAAGCGTTTACCGTCAATAAAATTTTTGCCAAAATCAATTTTTGTCCCTCCACCAGCAAGCACAGGAGTAGCATTTGCACAATAAGCAGGAAAAATAAATTTCAAAGCTTGAATGACCAATAGTGCTATATCCATAGTTTCAACCAGATTATTCTATTCATAGAATACTGTTATACTCATACCTTTTTCGCCTATTTGTACATAACAGGTAGCCTGTGACGTTTTCGCATGGTTTTTCTCTATAGTCATTTTAACAAGTTTTGTATCAGTTGGTTTAAGAGAAATTATGTTGTCAGCCCAAAAAGTTAAAACGCGACTTGCAACTGGTTTAACACTGTCAAACTGGTCGCTGAACATACTTCGAACTTGACTGTTTATTATTATAGGAATTTTATGGATTTTTGCTGTCTGTGCTAAAATAGCCATCTGCCTATTTAATTCACGATTTACACTAAAGGCTTTGGTTTTATTTGGTGCACCTGCAAATTGTGCGCCATAAAGCGAGTTTATAGTGTCAATAACAATTAATCCAAAATTGTGAGTTATATAATCACTTATTCTATCTATTACAGCATTTTGCTCTTTAAAATCTATGGGTTTAAGGAGCAAAATTCTGTCAGCAACGTCATCAAATTTGTCACCTGCAATTTGTGCAAGGCGTTTAGGAGAAAAAGTATTGTCGCAATCAACATACAAAGTTTTTAGGCCTTGTAGTGCGCAATTAAAAGCGCATTGAGTTGTAAGAGTGCTTTTTCCAGTTTCAGGTTCGCCATAAACTAAAGTGATTGTTCCATAATTAATACCGCCATCTAAGTTATCGTCAATAAAGCTTATGCCTGTTGAGATTTTTTTTATGTTAATCACTGCAATACACATCAAGATTATTAGTCGTGGTTTAATAATGTATTTTGTGTTAATAATTGGTTGTGTCTTTTAATCGGATAGTTTTTCTATGTTATCGCTATTTTAATTGTGGTTCTGTTTGAATTTAAATATTCTTTCTTTCATCTCACTATAGAAACGCTTGTTGTAGTATCGTGTTGTTAACAAATTTATGTATTTGATCGTTACCCTCAAAAAATAGTGCTTAAACATATCTGGTATTAAAAATATTTTGTTGTTTAACAAAAAGTATGTGTTTAGTTTTTAGTGTAAAAAAAGTTTTTTTGTTCGTGTTAAGTTGAAGTTTAAATTTTTTGTGC
Organism: Candidatus Bathycorpusculum grumuli; assembly: GCA_009776805.1. Lineage (GTDB taxonomy): Archaea > Thermoproteota > Bathyarchaeia > Bathyarchaeales > Bathycorpusculaceae > Bathycorpusculum > Bathycorpusculum grumuli. The sequence goes on from WRNB01000030.1 coordinate 5,909, forward strand.
TATTTTTTGTTTAACAAACATGATGTCATATACATGTTTATGTATGTGTGTATGTATGTTTACGCATGATAGATACATGTTTTTTGGGTGTGAGTGAATTATTTGGGTTGTTGTGTGTTGTGTGTTTTTGTGGTGGTTGTTTGTGGAATGTTGGGTTGGTATGTGTTTTAATTTTGGGTGTTTGGTTTTGTTTTTTTGTGTTTGTTTGTATTTCATCACACATAAGCGTGTTATATTCAAGGTGTGAAAATATGTGGTTTTAGATGTTGTGTAGTGGTATAATATGTTATCAGGTAGTAAAATTTTTTTCATGTTGTTATATAGATTTCAAATTAAATACATGTTTATTTTACTGCTTTAAACATGTAATGCACTCTTTGTATTACTGTAATATTTGTAATAACTGCCAAAACTATTATGCCAATATTCAAAGCTTGCAAATTAAACACTGCTAAAATCGTAAAAACACCTAAAATTAACATACGCTCAGCACGTTCAGCAAATCCAACAGACTCCATTTTTATACCCATCCCTTCTGCTCGCGCACGTGTATAACTTACAAGCACTGAACCTGCCAATGCTGTTAACCCCCACACAGGACTACATAAACCACCGATAATTATCCCTGCATAAATTGCTACATCTGCATATCTGTCAAGTACAGAATCAAAAAACGCTCCAAAAACAGTTGCTTGATTAAACGTTCTAGCTATTATACCATCCATTGTATCACAGAAACCTGACGATAACATAAATACCACAGCTAAAACCAGAAATAAAGCCGGCCACCTTGCCGTTACACATGTTCCTGCCATTACATATGCTCCAGCTGCCGCTAAAGATAAAATGAACCCTACAATACTAATTTTATTTGGTGTGAACCCTAATTTATGTGCAATGTTTGCCTCAGTGCCCAGCATTTCTTGAATTCTTTTTTTAAGCTTAGTTAACAATTCTATGACCTTCAGGTCTTGTTTGATGTTTATTGCCAATTATTGACCGACTGTAATAAAGCCTTTTCTAAAAACTATTTTTAGCCAATATTTTATTTCATATTTTTATTTTTCTAATTCTATTTTCAGCGAATTTATAAGCATGTAACTAATTAAATAAAGACACAGTCTGTCATGTACAATAACATGAGGTAGAGCGTTATCTAAAATAACAAAAAGATAAAACAATATGCTGAAAACGTGATGTTATTTTTGTAAGAAATAAACTTCGGATGAGTTTTGTTCTAGTTATCGTCAAATCTATTTTCAGGCAACCTCAAGGGAAGCACTCTAAAAACACGCGGTCAAGAAATAACAATCGTTGTTGGCGTAGCAGAAATTGTAAGGGGTCGCTTTATCAAAAGCTTCAAAGTCAGCAAGATTATCATTGGCACCGTTGAGATATTTCCACGTGACGGCGAAAATAAACTCAGATGGTTTCAACGATGAAAATTGCATTAACAAAAAACGTGTAAGATACAAAAAATATTAAAACAAAAAATTATAAATCAATCTTTTCTTATTTTTCAAACATTTACTCTTACAATATTTAGTTCATATGTTTAAACATGTATTTAGTTCGTGTGCTTATACACGCATAAACATGTGTATGCATTACGATTTGTTAAGCAAAAACAACACAAAATCACACGTGTTTATTTTTTTAGCGAAAAAATTTTTTCCTGCTCGTTTTAAGTCGTAATTTAAATTTTTATATTATTTTTTTGTTCAACAAACATGGTGGCATATACGTGTTTATATGTGTATGTTCACGTGAGCTAAACACATGCCAAAAATTTAATTTTAACGGAAAATGTGACGTTTAAAAGTGTATTTTCGCAGAACTAAACGCGTATTATTTAAGAAAAAACTCTAATAATTTCACAAAAACATGTCTAAAAACTACTTTACTTACTCTTATTCATGATATTGTTAGTTGTTATGTGACAAAACCCGTGACATCCACATAGATCTTATAGTTGATGATGTGTTGGATTTATGACTCTGAGACTTAAAATGTATCGATGAGTGAATCGTAAAGTTAAAATGCTAAAAAGCCTGTATGAGAATTGTTTACGTGAAATGTCATGTTAGATATCAAGCTTATTCGTGAAAATCCTGATCTTGTTCGAGTAAATTTAGAAAAGCGTGGTAACCCAGAAAACCTGTTGATGCTTGACGAACTTATTACGCTTGATAAACAATGGCGACTGAACCTTACTAATCTTAACGATTTACGTCATGCCCGTAAAACAATTACTATCGAAATCGCTACGCTTAAAAAAACTGGCCAAGATGCTAAAGCTCAATTTGAAAAGGCTAAAGAAATTGATATAAAAATAACCTGCATTGAAAAACAGGTTACACAAGAAGAAGCGAAAGAACGACATTTACTTTTATCTCTACCCAACATGCTTGAACCAACGGTACCTTTAGGTAAAGACGATCATGAAAACGTACAGGTAAAAACTTGGGGGAAAATTCCTACATTTAGTTTTCAAGTAAAAAATCATATTGATTTAGCTAATGATTTAGGTATAATAGACGTGGAACGTGCTGGTAAAGTTAGTGGTGCACGTTTCTTTTTTTTGAAGAATCAATTAGTATTGTTGGATTTAGCTTTGATGAATTTTGCGATGCATGAACTAAGTAAGAAGGGTTATGTTGCTATTGAACCGCCTTTTATGATGAAAAAAGATGCTTATGAGGGCGTAACATCTCTTGCAGATTTTGCTGATGTTCTGTACAAAATTGAGAGTGAAGATCTCTATATGATAGCAACTAGTGAGCATCCTATGGCTGCTATGTACATGAATGAAGTTATAAAAGAGACGGATTTACCGCTCAAGTTTGCGGGTTTAAGTGCTTGTTTTCGTAAAGAAGCTGGTGTTCATGGTAAAGATTCACGTGGCATTTTTCGTACACATCAATTTAACAAAATTGAACAATTTGTTTTTTGTAAACCTGAGGATTCTGTTAGACTTCATGAAGAATTGTTGGTAAATGCTGAAGATTTACTGCAAAAACTTGAATTGCCTTATCGTGTTGTTAATGTCTGTACTGGAGATATTGGTACTGTTGCAGCTAAAAAATATGATATTGAGGCTTGGATGCCTGCGCAGAATGATTATCGTGAGGTTGTCAGCTGTAGTAATTGTACTGATTATCAAGCAAGACGTTTAGGTATTCGTTACCGTGAAAAAGAAGGTGCACCGCCAAAAGGTTTCTTGCATACACTTAATTCTACTGCTATTGCTACTGGAAGGACACTTGTTGCTCTGCTTGAAAACAACCAAAATGAAGATGGTTCAATAAATGTGCCTAAAGTGCTCAGAAAATATGTGGGTGATTTTGAAAAAATAGATAAAAATCAATAAAACCTTTTATATTGCTTTGAGAATGATGTGAGAGTTCGGAGGATTACTTTGTCTTCAAAGTCTTCAAAAGCAAAACATATACGCGATAAATGGCGAAGCAAATCATGGTACAACGTAGTGGCACCATCGTTCTTTGGTAATATTGATTTAGGTGCTGTGCCTGCAGAAACAGCTGATCAACTAATTGGTAGAGTTGTTGAAGCTACATTGTATGACATTACAGGTGATTTCTCGCATCACTATTTGAAAATGTTTTTCCAAATAAGTGTAATGGATGGTAAAACAGCTAGAACCTTATTCAAAGGTCATGAATATTCTCGTGATTATTTACGTAGTTTAGTTAGAAGAAGGACAACCAAGGTGGATGGTCTATTTAATTTAATAACAAGAGACGGTTTTAAACTACGAATTGCGGTTTCAGCCTTGACACTTTCTCGCATAAAAACTTCACAGGAAAAGATTATTCGCAATATCATGATAAAAATAATTAAGGCAAAAGCAGCTACGCTTACAATGGATCAGTTTGTTCAAGAAATGGTTTTGGGAAAGATTGCTTCTGATATCTATAATGAATCAAAACAAGTTGCGCCGCTTAGGCATGTTGGTATACGCAAATCAAAACTTATTGGTGCACCAGCTAATGCTTCCGAGATTGCGTTAGCTGATGGTGGTGTAGCGGTTGTCGAAGAAGTTGAACTAGAGACAGATGAACTAGTTGAAGCGATTGACATTGAAACTGGCGAAACTGCTATTGAAGCTGAGCAAATTATAGACGACGAAGCGATATCTGACGAAGAATAATATGTATTCTTCTCTATTTCATTTTAATTATTTTTAATTTTTAAAAATAGTTTTAAAAGGTACATGATAGCATTATCTAGTTTAGAGGGTAGTTTATGATTAATCGTGCAGGTGTTCATGTAAAAGACTTAATAAATGTTGATAATGTGATTGAAAGTATTAAACACCACAAAGATTTCAGTAAAACTGGTGTTATTGGTTTGTTTATTGGTGTAGTGAGAGGTGAAACTCTTGAGGGTGGGGTAAAGGTGGAGAAACTCGTTTTAGAAGCTTACGAAGAAAAGGCTGATGAAGTTTTAGAACAAATTTGTAATGATTTAACCCAGAAACCGGGTATTGTTGATGTTCAGATTCATCATTTAACTGGAGAGTTTAGTGTTGGTGATGATTTGGTTTATGTTGCTGTTGCGGGGTCTCATCGTGAGCAAGTGTTTCCTGTATTACAGGAGGCTGTTGAGCGTTATAAAAGTGAAGTGCCTATTTTTAAAAAAGAGTGTGTACTTGATGAAACTGGTAAATCTGAATATTGGGTTTCAGAAAAACATTGTTGAATTTGGATGTGTTAGAATATGATTACTGCTTTGGCAGGTGGAGTGGGGGCGGCTCGATTTTTAACAGGTTTAATTCATTTAGTTAGGCAAGAAGATTTGTCGGTTATTGTAAATACTGGTGATGATGTCGATTTTTTTGGTTTGCATGTTTCTCCTGATATTGATATTGTAACTTATACGCTTGCTGGTATTGTAAATGATGAGATGGGTTGGGGGATTAAAAGTGATACGTTTAATTGTTTAAATATGCTTAAATTGTTTGGAGAACCAGATTGGTTTAATCTTGGTGATCGAGATTTTGCTACAAGTATTTTGCGTACAAATATGTTAAATAACGGTGTTTCTTTGTCAAAAATATCTGATAAAGTGAGTCGTGATTTGGGGCTTAAGTTGAAAATTTTGCCGATGACTGATGACAAGTTTACTACTTTTGTAGAGGTGTCTGATGGTTTTATTCATTTTGAAGAGTATATGGTTAAACGTGTTGCTAAAGATCCTGTTGTTGGTGTCAAATTTGTTGGTGTGGATACGGCTATGCCTGCAGAGGGTGTGATTGATGCAATAATGAATTCTGAGCGTGTGATTATTTGTCCTAGTAATCCAGTTGTGAGTATTGGAACAATTTTATCTGTTCAAGGGGTGAGGGATGCTCTGCGGAAAACACGTGCTAGAAAGGTTGCTGTTAGTCCAATTGTTGCAGGTGTTCCGGTTAAGGGTCCTGCTGATAAGCTTCTTTATGGTTTAGGGGTTGAGGTTTCAGCTTTTGGTGTTGCAAAGTTGTATGCTGATTTTTTGGATGGTTTTGTAATTGATTGTGTAGATGTAGCTGAGAAGGGTCGAATTGAAGAATTGGGTGTTAAGGTGGTTGTTGGTAACACGTTAATGAAAGATTTAACGTCTAAAATTTTGTTAGCAAAGATGGTGCTTGATTTGTAGTTTATTGGTTGTTTACTAAGATATTGGTTTATATTTAATCTGTACGTATTGTTTATGTTGTATTTAGGATGTGTTGATGTGGAAAAAAGAAGTTATGATTGGTTTGAGTATAGGCGAAGGACTAGAGGTTTAGAGCTTGCGCATGAGCAAATTACTAAAGCTTTTGATACAGTGAATTGGTTGCATAAAGCTGCAAAAAGTTTTTCAGAAAGAAATGTGAGTGATGCTAAAAAATTTATTAAGAATTTGTATTTAGCTGAAGAGGAAGTGGATAAATTGCGAACTGAGACTTTTTTTGAGTTGTCTAAAGGTGCTGCTTTGGTTTCAGATTATCGTGAAGATTTGTTGCATGTTGTAAAACGTCTTGATACTTTGGCTGATTACGCTAAAGATGCGGCGAGGTGTCTTGAAATACTTATGGAAGCTGAGATTCCTTCTGAATTTTATCAAAAGACTGTTTATATGACGGGTAAACTTGTTGATACTGCGCAAATGCTTCGGTTAAGTATAGAAAAGCTTTCTTCAAATCCTGTTGAGTCTTCGAATGCTGCAAAACAAGTGGGTGAGTTTGAAAATGATGTTGATGTTGAATATTTGCGGATTAAAAGTTTGTTTGTAAAGTATGGTGTAAATATGAATAGTGGTGTTATGGTTATTTTTGATGATTTAATTGAATTTATTGAGCAGGCAGCAGATATGTGTGCCGATACAGCTGATTATATTTTAGTGCTTTCAAGCAGAGAATAACTCTTTTTTTCCATGTTTTTTTGGTATTTGTTTGTTTTGTTGATGTTTTTGTATACGGATTGTTTTGTATCTTTGTTTTTTGGTTGTTTTGTTTTTTAATTGTGTGATTAACCTAAAGGGTTTTAAGGATTTATGTCTTTTTTTATTGTGTGGTTTATTTGTCAACACCTGTAGCGATACTTTATACTAAAGAGGCTGAGAAAACAGTAAAATGCTATCTATGTGCCAGACATTGCATAATTAAAAACAACTCAACAGGTTTTTGTAGCGTTCGCAAAAACCAAAACGGTATATTATACACTTTAAATTACGGTAAAACAGTTTCTTTTGGTGTTGATCCCATAGGCAAAAAACCTTTAGCACATTTTAACCCTGGTGCATTAGTAGCATCAATTGCTGCTACAGGCTGCAATTTTCGTTGCCAATTTTGTGATAACTGGACAATAAGTCAAAGCAAAAACGTGACAGAAACCACTATGTCACCTGAAGAAATCGTTAAATTAACAAAAGAAGCAAATTGTCATGGAATAAGTTACACTTATACTGAACCCACAGTTTTCATGGAATATGCATATGACACTGCAAAACTTTCCCATGAAGCAGGACTATTTAACACATTTGTAACTAACGGCTATATGACACCTGAAGCAGTAAAACTGATTTCACCTTATCTTGACGCTGTAACAGTAAATTTCAAAGCAGCAGGTAACCTTGAATTCTACAAAAACGTTTCAAATGTATCTGACGTAAAACCAATTTTTGAAGCTTTAAAAACATTTAAACTTACAAACACACACATTGAAATCACTAACCTTATCATTCCAAAAATAGGCAATTCAATGGAACAAATAGCAAACTTGGCGAAATGGATTAATGATTACTTGGGACCAAACACCCCATTACATCTACTACGTTTTCATCCTGACTACAAAATGTCCACACTACCCGCAACATCTATAGAAAACATGGAACAAGCTTACCTTGTATCTAAAGGTGAAGGGTTACGATTTGTTTATTTTGGTAACATGTCTGGACATGTAGCAGAAAATACATATTGCCCTGCATGTAACGAACTTGTGATTCGCCGTGACAGTTTTGAAATCATACAATGGAACTTAACAAATGATATGTACTGCAAATTTTGTGGAAACCAACTGCCAATAAAAGGCAAATATTATCCTACACCATAATTTACAACAATACCAATTTTAAAAAAACATTTATTTACAACTAAAAAACAAACAAATCTATAAGCACTTGATTAATGTAAATATTTGTATGTGTCACTCATATCTTGAGTTTAACTCAAATAAACAACCTTGTTTTTATAAAAACTCTTAAATTATACAAATACCAACTGCTTTTAAGGTCTCTTCCATGTCGCCAAACATAAACAAGCCTGAAATTATTGGGTATGATGATAAAGAAAAGGTTTTTCTTGTAAAATCAGCAGCAAATCAAACAGTCCAAGTAAGTGACACTTTTGCTGAAATGTTTTCTCTTTGGGTGGGAAGGGTTTTAATAACTGCACAAAACGAAAAATGGGCTCAAATTGCTGGAAATGTAACTACAGGTTTTGCTACAAGTGTAATTGCTGCTTCAGCAGAAGCATCTATTGAATGCGCAGTTCCAGCAGACCAAACACCTGATAAACGACCTGGCGTGTTAATTCATATTTACAATCGTGATCGTTTCGAATTAAAAGGTCAACTTTTAGGTCGTATAGGTCAATGTGTCATGACTTGTCCTTCAACTGCGGCTTTTAACGGTTTACGCGGTAAACGTACTTTAAACATTGGTAGTAGTCTTAGCTTTTTCGGTGATGGGTTTCAAAAGAAAACTGTGATTGGTGGTCGTAATTGTTGGAAAATTCCCGTGATGGAAGGAAATTTTATAGTGGAAGACGGTTTTGGTGCTATGGAAGCCGTAGCCGGTGGTAACTTTATGATCTTTGCTAAAACCCAGCCTGAAGCTTTAGCAGCTTCCGAAGCAGCTGTTGATGCAATACGTGAACATGTTCCAGACGTAATTATGCCTTTTCCTGGCGGTGTATGTCGTTCAGGAAGCAAAGCTGGCTCTATGAAATACAAGCTAAAAGCTTCAACAAATCAATCTTACTGTCCAACTTTACGAACAATCGTTCCAGATACTGTAGTTCCAGAAGGTGTAAACAGTGTCTTTGAAATTGTTCTTAACGGTTTAACATTAGAGGCAGTAAACAAAGCAATGCAAATTGGTGTTATAGCTTCAATTAACTGTCCTGGTGTTATCAAAATTTCCGCTGGCAATTATGGCGGTAAACTGGGGCCATTCAAATCTTTCCTAAAAGACGCTATTGGGGCTCCTGTGTCTGAGCCTGAAACTGTTTCCACTGAAAAAACAAAAGCATAATTCATCCTTTTTTTATAACAATTTTTTGTTGTCAATACTTATGTCTTTTTCAGTTCTGCAATAATCATTAAGTAGTACGATGTTACGTAGGAACTTTTATTTGCTTTTGTACCCTTTAACTTGAAGGTTTAATCTTAACTTGCGTGAATTATTGTGAGTGTTGCAAAAAAGGACAGCTTAGAACTATATCGTACAAGAAAAGCAATTAACACGTTAGCTACTAAAGAAGGTAGCCATACAGAGCTTATTACAATTTATGTGCCACCTGGTAAACAAATCAGTGATGCCCTTAACCTGTTACGAGAAGAATATGGCACAGCTACTAATATTAAATCAAATGTTACACGCAAAAACGTTTTAGACGCTATTGTTAAAGCACAGCAAAAACTTAAATTATTCAAAGATCCCGGCGAAAAAGGTCTGGTTATTTTCTGTGGAGCCCTTCCCCAAGAAGATAGTGGTCCTGGAACTGAACGGATGGAATCTTGGGTTATTATTCCTCCTGAACCAATTCGTATTTTCCTCTATCGGTGTGATTCGCGTTTTCATACTGAACACTTGCAAGAAATGTTGCGTGAAAAAGAAACCTATGGTATAATGTTAATTGATGCATCAAACGCTACTATAGCTACACTAACTGGTAAACACTTAAACATTATTCGTGAAATGACTTCAGGGGTTGCTGGTAAAACTCGTGCTGGTGGGCAATCGGCTAGACGTTATGAGCGTTTGCGTGAAATGCAGTTAAACGAATATTTTGCTCGCGCTGGTGGACATGCTAACGAGATTTTATTACCCATAGAAAATCTTAAGGGGATAATTATAGGTGGTCCTGGCCCGACGAAATATGATTTCCAAAAAGGTGATTACCTTAATTATCAACTTAAAAATAAAATTTTGGATGTTGTTGATACTGCGTATGTTGAAGAGCAAGGTGTTAAGGAAGTTGTAGAGAAAGCCCCAGAAATCATGAAAAAAGTTCGGTATATTGAAGAAAAACAGATTATGCAAAAATTTCTTTACGAAATTGGGCATGATACTGGATTAATTACTTATGGTGAAGCTGAAGTGCGTAAAGCATTACAGGCAAGTCAAGTTAGAACACTTTTAATTTCAGAAGTTCTCGACATGCAACGTGTAACCATAAAATGTGGTGCATGTAACTATCAAGAGCAAGAAACTGTAAAAACTCTAAATATTCAAGCATTTGAGCAATCTCTCGCTGGTAAACCTTGTCCTAAATGTGTTGCGCCGTCATTAATTATAATTGAGAAAATTGACGTAATTGATGATTTAGCACAGCTTGCTGAATATTCAAACACAGATGTTGAAATAGTTTCAACAGAAACTGAAGAAGGGCAAATGTTGAAAAGTGCTTTCGGCGGTTTAGCCGCAATGTTGCGCTTTAGAATGTCATAAAATTTTCTATTTTTTCTTTAAAATTTGTTCAAGTTTTTCTTTTTTAATTTTAATTGCTAATTGTTTCTGTCTAGATGTAGTTCCTGAAACTAATTTAACTTTTACATGAAAAATTCTTGTTAATTCTTTGAGAATTTCTTTGTTAACTTTTCCATTTTCTGGTTTTTCTGTGGCGTAAACAATGATTTCGTCATCTTCAATTTTTATAGCAAATTTAGAACTGTTAGGTTTAACAAAAATAGTAATTAATGTGTAGTCAACTGTTTCTTTAATACACATGTTAGTACACACTTAATCACTTTCATCAGAAACTGTTTTTTTAGTTTTGTTTTGAAGTGCCCAATTAAATTTGTTGCGTAATGTTGTTGGATAAAATTTGATTATATCAAATTCTACTTTTTTTGCCCACTTCACATATGCTTGTGGATCAATATACGACTTCAAAGAAGTGCCCAAGTTGTATTCTCGAGTAAGTTTTGTTAATTCAAGATCTAACTTTGTTTTTTCAACACGTGCTTCAATGGACTCTGTTTTTTTTCCTTCTGTTTTTTTTGTTTTAAGCTGTAATTGTAAATTTTCAAGATTTTCTTCTTTTTTCTTTAAACGATCATCAAATGTAGGTGGAATTTTACGTTTATGATTTGCAACTTCTGCAACTTTTAAATTAGCCATTTTAGCAGCATAATTCTTTTTGTAGACTGGATCTGTTTTAGTCACACCACTTTTTTCTAATTCTTCTTTTAGAGTTTTTGTACATTTCCAAGTACGGAAAACTTTGGCTGTAAGTTTAGGTACTGCTTCAGATAAAAACTTTGACACTTTACCACTAACAATGCCTTCAAAAAGATACTGTTTAGTTTTATCTTTTTTGAATTCTTCTATATTTTCTATTACTCGAGGTGGTGCTTGAATAGTTTTTACCCATCGCACACTATCTTTACCTAAAAAGTCAAAAGTAATTTTGTCACTTTCAATTGTTATATGTTCATCTCGAAGTGTAATAGCACCAACAGTATCTGCTTCATCTGGATCTTTTTCATCGCCAACCCTCATGTTGACAGCAAAAATCAACCAAGCAACAGTTGCCACTTTACGTCGTTCTACATCTTTTGCTTTAAGATTTTTATTGATGTGATTTTCTACTTGCCCTATTTTTTTTCCAAGAGTTTCAGCTTTTTGAAATTTTTCTCTCTCACGGTTTTGTTTGAGAAAGGCCGTGTCACTAAACCAAACATATTTAACTTTACCTGTAAGTTTATCTATCCATTTTGCTACATACATCCTTGTAGGTTCCCACGTGATTTTCCACCCTTCTGGTATAGGCGCGTCTGGTGAAAGATTTAATGTAATATCTTCTTGACTTGGGCCTTCTTTCCACCTGCCCCGTTGAGGATGATCTCCCCTACCTGCAAAAAGACATGATGGCTCAGATGTCCAATTAGCTACTTCTAACTTTTTACCATCAACTTCAGCGTAACCAAATTTTTCCTTCATTTCTAACCGTTTTATTTTACGATCTTCCGCTTGGTTTTTCTTTTCTTCACTAGTTATAGCTTCTTTTTTTGTTTTCTCGTCAAGAATGAACCTTTTTATTTCGCTAAAATCAATTTCAAGTTGATCTTTATCATTAGTTTGATTTGTTGACGATTTATCAATGCTTTCGAGATATTTGGATGTAAACTTGTCTAAATAATTTGCGTTAACATTTTCTTTTTTTATTTGATCTAAAAACTCTCTCATAAAATTTTTAATGAACACTTGGTCTGGCGGCGATATTGTAGTTGATAAAATTCTACGTACCCACGCTACTGCCATTGGCTCAGACTTTTTTGTAAGTGTGATTGTTTGACCTTGAATTTTAATGTTGAACCCTCTAAGATCGTAAGGAGGAACGTAAATCCCGTTATGCATTAGACTTTTCATAACGTACTTCATAGTTTATACCCCAAATTTTGGCAAGTAAACATTTTAGTGAACCTTGCCAATATTTTGTTCTTCTTAGTTTTTTATTTTTCGCTGACAAATTTGTTTTATATCCATTTATTTGTGATCAATAAACGTGTTATAATCTAACTTGATGTGTTGAAACCAAAACAGGTAAACTTTAAAATTCGTTGTTATTTAATTGCGTTTATTTAATGTTTGTATCCCATATTTTTGTATTTTATAGATTTTTGTTTGTAAGATGCCAAAGTTTATGGAAACAGGGTTTTTTGTTTTTTTACGGCTCTTGTTTGTTGAAGTTTTTTGTATACCATTTCTACGTTTTTCCGTTCTACATAGCCTTTATGTGGTCGAAAACCGCCGCCGAAGCTACCTGGAATGTGCATTAATTCATGAATTAAGACGCGTTCTTTATCTTCAGGGGTCATTTTATCAAAAATTTCAGAAATAACCTCAATAGTATAGGTCGGTGGTTGATTTAGTACGCCTTGCCAGATTTTTCCTAACCCGTGGATGCGTGCAATGGTGCGTTTGGCTTTGGATCCTTTGCTTCGAACACAGAACACGTGTTGGGTGGTAATGTGGTAAAACTCGCATTCCATTGTTAGTTGGTCAATTTGTTTTTTAATTTCTGGCGCAGCAAAATATTTAATCGGCATTTTTTTGTTTTCCTGTTCTTACATGTAAAGGTGAGTCATAGTTTAAAAATTGTCGCTTTTTATATGGCTAATTTTTCTCTTTTTTATTATTGTTTGGTGATTGAGTGTTCTTGTGTTTGTTGGATTGTTGTGTTTTACACTTTAATAACTGTATGATACGTTTTTGGGCCAAAAGTTAGTTTTTCTTCATAGTTAAATTACACAAATCAGACCAATAAAACAAGTATTATATAGTATTTATACAACAAAAACATTGTGCTGTCCAATCTATTTACATAATCTAATACAAAAACATGTAAACAACATTTTTAATGTATTATGTGTAAAATGACATTAGATGTTAGTGCTGTTTATTACTTTGATGATTTTATTGGTGGAATTGTGTGTTTTTTGTGTTTTATATATCTGTTTCACTTGTTTAATAGTATATATACACGTTTTGAGAATGTAAAAATAGTAAATATTAAAGCCTACTTTATTTAATAAAATAATTTTTATCAATAAATTTTATTATTAACCAAAATATTTTAGATTTTATGTATAAAAATATTAGTGAAAAATTGTTGCCAAAATTTTGTGCTAATATATATAGTTTAACGTTTTATTTTGGTCTTCGTGTATTTGTTTCATTGCTTCATATTGGGCTTCAACTAGAATTTTTAGTGCATCAATATTCTTTTTAACATCTTCTAATTCACCATTTTTTTGTGTTAAACCTGATTTAGTCATTTGCTCATTCATGTTGCTAATTGATACCTCTAACACTTTTACTTTGAACGCGAAAATTTGAAGTGTGTAAAGTAAACCTAGCTGAGAAGACAATCTATCAATTCGGTCAAGTTCCAAGTTTCTGGCTATGAAAATTTTGATTTTTTGTTCTTGCGTGGTTGTTGCCGCTTGTAAAACTTGAGCATAAGTTGTTGCTTGTTGATTTGTTTTTGATTTTGTTTCTTCAAGTAATTTTTGCAATCTTTTAGTGGTTCTGTCTAACATTTCTATGACTTCGTCCAATCTGATTCCCCTTAAATAATGCTTGTTATTTTGCCCAACAAGCATGAGCTCTTATTTAAGTAGTTGAATAACAAAACATCAAAAACTTGAACCGATTTGTCAAAACTTTTTTAGACTGACGTATTTGTAGTACCAAATGTACCACTATTTTTATTATTTTTAGGTTTTTACTACAGATGTTTTTCCAACTCTGCGTATTAACAAATTAGCCACTGCAAAAATAACAAAAGCCAGTAAAAGACGTGCAATAAATGGAAAAGGCAATGAGGTATATAGGTCTATTACTGTGCCTAAAATTATAACAACTAAAATGAGTACTATTGCTACTACACCGATTATTTTTTTCTGCTTCTCAGTCTCTGAACTATACACTACTTTAGGCATTTCTATCTACTCTTAATTCAATGGTGTTACTTGTTAAAAAGAATTTCACTTTAACAAAAAACTTTCAAGGTCTAAAGTGTAATAGTTTAAATTTTCGGGCATGTCATAAAACCGATTAGCTGATAGTTCCTCGCAAAAAACCAAAAACAACAATGCAACACACAAACTTCATAAAAGAAAGATATGTGTTTAGCTCGCGTGAACCCGCATACATAAACATGTATCTGCTCTCATGTTTGTTGAACAAAAATAACACAAAAATTTAAACTCCAACTTAACACTACAACAAACATTACTTTCAATTACATCCACTACAACATATTGTTCACGAAAAACACGACAAAATATTTTTCCTTAATTTATAGTTCTCACAAGTTTTTGTTTTGTTTGTATAAGTGTTGTATTCAAGCACTGCTCGTTGTAGTGTTAGGTTGACAGCATTGACAAAACAGGCACTATTTTTTTATATGACCTGTTGGATTCGCTTTAATGTAACTTTGAACAGATTTTTTTCCCTATTATCAATAAATTCAATATGTGGATATTTGCTTAGGGCGCGTATAATGCCTGAACCGATGCCACGATATGGTATAAGGTAATTTGCGAATGAGGCTAAGGTAGGATTTCTCATGTTAGAGTTTCCAGATTTTATGTTTTCGATAGTTAAATTGTTTGGTAAATGTCCTGGGTTGATGATTTCCACGCGATCTCGAAAAACAAATACACATATTGAGTCTGACACAAAATAATCACGATGTATAAGCGCGTTTGCAACAAGTTCTTCAATTGATTCACGTGGAATCTCTGGGGTTCCCACACTATTGATTCCTTGAGAGCCTTGTATATGGTGTAAATTTGCAATTATGAAAGAAACAGTTTGTTGAAAAACATCTGCCAGTTTTCCCTCAATATTACGACTATCTAAATATTGATTTGTGCTAAGATCTAAAGAGTCAAAAGCCATTGCTTTAACAATAAAAGCTGGAAGTTTGAATTGTGGCGTTTTGGCAAAAAGTAGTGTCCCACTAATAGTTAACTTATCTTCTCGCAAAAGGTTCATGTTCTCCAAAATTTTTGGTAACGACAGTTGTTCCTGTTCTATAGCTTTACCTAATCGTTTTTGAAAGAATGCTGCGAAATAATCTACATCTAAATCGGTAACGGTTACACCTTGAACAGGAAGTTCATCTGCATGAATCAAGTTAGATTTTTGAAATAATCGTTGTATTTCTTCACGAGAAGATACTTTACGTTTATCTGAACCACTTTTTACCCAAAATATGCCATTATGATCCTGATAAGGTCTATTAATGCCGCCAGATATATCAACAATCATAACAACGAGACTGTTGTCAATTTTTACATTTTCAGTTATAGGATTAATAGCCGGTTTAACATTTTGACTAGCCGTGTTAGAAATAAGTTGATTTAACCGTTGTATATCTTTAGGCGACAAACCAATTATTGTTCCATCATCATCAACCCCTATGAAAATTTTACCGCCAGTACCATTACTAAAAGCAACCATTTCAGCAGCTAAAGAATCCGGGCTTGTTATGTCTTTTTTGAACTGATGTTTACTATCTTCGCCACGATGAATAATGTTCAATAATTCTATGGGGTCCATATTTGATAAATCACCTTGCATTCAAACACTTTTTACCGCTTTCCATAATATTAATGATTCTTTTTTTATTATTTATTACCATCAAAATCACGACACTGCACAACGATTAGGCCTTTCACTATTTTAGGTGGACAACAACCACAACAACACACTGACCCACACACAAAAAACACCACCAACAAAATACAGACTCCACATTTGAGATTGATGTCTGCAGTGACATAATTCTAAAAAAACGCAACAACAAAACAAACAAGCAACCACCAACCACAAAAAACCATGGCTATAACCCGTATAAAAGAATTGCAAAGTAACTTTTTTCAGGTCATTATGGTTAGTATTTTTTTATCAAGTTAATTTGGTTCATTATTTTTGTTTGTCTATAGCTTTTTTAGCTAGTTGTGAACTGTGTCTTTTCGAAATTGGTATGTTGGTTATGGCCGTATGGAAAAAAACAATTAAACTCTCCCAACAAATCAATGTCATTTTTATGAACACAAACGCGGTAAACAAAAACGATTATTTTCCGTCAAAACGTTTGATGAGCAATGTGTTATCCTACAAAAGCAGGATAGATTGTCTGAAAAATAGGTTACAGAATTTTTGCTGTTGAAAACGGCTCTAAAAATTTATGTTTTAGAAAAAAATCTGTTATTGTTTAAATATTTTTGTTCACCCAATTTTTATTTCATATTTTTGGCTAGTTTTCAGATAGTCTGGCGGGTTATGCTTGAAGAGTTAGTGGTTGATCTATAGAGATGACTTGAAGCGTATCATAAGTGTTCTAGTGTTGAAAGTTGTTTTTCTATTTTGAAGCGTGATAATTCTTTGGTTTTGCGTAGAGTTTGATGGACGTAAGTGTCAGAAAGTTTTTAGCAAGCCTGTATCTAAACATCAAACATTTATGCTATCTAAACTATATTGAAGATATAAATGCGAGTGAATCATGGTAATAATTAATATTACCTCAAAGTCCGAGAATAGAAACTCTTTAAATTCTGTCAAGTTAAAGAAAAAAGCTAAAAGACAGATGGAGAAAGATTAAATGTTATCAAAAATGTGTACTAATGAGATAGAGAATAAGAAAAGACGCTTAAAGGAATTGATGGAAGAAAAAGCTTTCTTACGTCGATCACCTTTAAAGGATAAACCGTTTGTGCTTGCTTCAGGTGATGAAAGTTGGGTCTTTTTCGATTGTAAGTCAGTAACTCAAAATCCAGAAGGTATTTCTTTAATAGCGGAAATATTTTTTGAAATGGTGAAAGACTATAATTTAGATGCAATTGGTGGGATTCAAACAGGTGCTATTCCAATATGTACTGCAGTAGCTCAGTTAAGCTATATAAAAGGTTCACCAATTGCAGCGTTTTGGGTTAGAGAAAAACGTAAAGATCATGGTACTATGAATATGCTTGAAGGGGGGCTGCAACCAAACTCGCGAGTTGTTGTGGTGGATGATGTGATAACTAGAGGAACTTCTATGTTTAAAACTGTGGAGGAAGTTTTGAAGCTCAATTGTGAAATAGCGGCAGTGATCACCCTTGTTGATAGAGAAGCAGGTGCACAAGACATTATTGAACAAAAAGGCTTAAAATATCTGTATATATTCAAAAAATCTGACTTCAAAATCCAAATTTAATACAGACGGAGCAGTGTTCTTTTAACTCCAACTTTGGTGCAAAGCAGTAATTCTTTCACCAAATTACCACAAATCCTGAAAGTTAACCGATTGGCAGACACACCCAAGTCTTTAGAATTGTTTACAACAACAAAAATCCTGTAAACAATTTTTCATACAGTTTACCCGTATTAAATAATAAACAGTACAACATTATTTATGTTTTTTCTTATTAAACACAAAAATACCTACTATAACCATCAACATAATTACAACAATACCACCTAATAACAAATAACCATCACCATCATCATCATTAACAGAATTCAATGAAGTGGAATCATCATTTAAAGATTCAGAAGAAGGCACATCAACAGTGGAAGAATCATAAAAACCACCCAAATGCCCAT
>WRNB01000031.1 GCA_009776805.1 Candidatus Bathycorpusculum grumuli
AATGTGTTGTGAAGTTTTTGGAAAATGGTCTAATTTGTAAATCGTTCGTGAATTTTGGTTTATACACAAATATGGTAGGTAAAAATTAGGGAATTTCGGATAAACACATCCAGTTTTTCAAGAGATATTTTGTTTAGTAATTTTGCGTCATTAAGAAAAGATGGGAAAGCAATTTCGCCTTTTAGTATTCTAATAGATACAGTTTCAGTCATATTGATCACTTTTTCATTTGCGCATAAATATAGGTCAACTGTGTTGAATTGGACTCATAATATTGGGTGTGGTTTATTAATGTGTCATCCAACGATCCTGCGAGTTTTATTGGTCGTTTACTGTTTTTATTGTTTCTGTTGAATCATAATCACGTTGTAAAGCACCGAGTGAAGCATTTATTGGTGTATAATTTCCTAGTTTACACACTTCAGTTACAAAATCAATAGGCAGACCGGTTTTATGCGATAATTGTTCGCATTGGAAAATACTTCGTTCACCAATTAATGTTAATAATTGAATGATTTTAGCAGAAATTGCTGTTGGTTCGAATAGAGTTATGCTTTCAGTAATTCCTTTTATTCCAACGGAGTTGCATTTTTCATTAACGTTTGAAATAACATCATCTATGTCTATTAGTTTAGAATCATGGATGGCGCCAATATGTGAGAGTAATAGATCGTTTAGTTCGGGACATAACTGGTTTATTTTTTTAGATGTATTTGCCGATTGTATTTCGTCACTTAACATTGCAATGTATCGCCCTAAAAGTTCCCGGTAATCATTGGCGTTTTTTTCAACTAGGAATTTTATTGTTTCATACGGATTAGTTTGAAGGTTAGCAGATAATATTTTCTTTTTTGTCGATAATTTTACATCGTCTGTGTTGTTATCCCAGTCATAAACTGTTTTCCGTTGGATGTTTGCCATGTTGGATGCTTCGACAACATTGCCTTTGTGTTCTTTTTTTAATCTTTCGAATAATAGTTTTACATCTTGTTTTGTCAATGTTTGGGCGTATCTTTCAACCAGGTACTCTGTTTTGGTCATCTTAATCACTATCCAACACAATAACTGTATAGTGCACTATACACATACATCACATATATTTTTGTAGTGGTATAAACTCTTTGCCTTAACTACTAAAAAAACTATTTACCCCTGCCTGTTATGAGGGTAATTAATGAATAAAATTGTATGTCAATATAATAAACATGCTGTTGCTATGGAGAAATTCTCAAATCCTGTAGATTATGATGCTGATGTCAGAACAGCAATTGAATTGATTGAGCTGACGTTAGGCTTCAAAACCAACAGGGCAAGAGACTTAATGAAATGCGATATTATAGATCGAACAAATTCTAAATTATTAATAAGGTGGATGAAAACAAAGAAGTATTAACAGTTACTGCCGATGATTTCAGAAGGATCCGCGGAGCGCAATATGTTGATCCACTATTACCTAGCTGTTACAATGTAGAAAACGGTCGAATATTTTTGGTAGATGATTTATGGTGCTACACACATTTGATCCATGAGATTTTGCACAGCAGATCTTCTTTTTCCAGAGCGAGTTTCTGGAAAAAATCTTCGATTTATTTTTGAAGGCTTAACAGAGTTTTTAGTTGGACTTGTTTTAAAAAACACCTTGGTTGAGTGTTATAAAGTATGGCAAGTAGTGAATCCAAGAAAATCTTGTTTATCATCGTTATATTTGGACTATGTGAATGTTTGGCTTTTTTTATCTAAAAAAATTAATTTTAAAGAAATAATTCCAATTTATTTTGATGTTTCTTTAAATGATCCACTTAAATCGTTAGATCAGGCGTTAAATTCAGAAATTGGAACATCATATAACATGAGTTTTAAAGAAAAAATGGACAAACAAACCATTTTTCATGATTTTATTGATGCCCTTACAGTTGTATACTGTGATGAGTTTGTTGAATTCCAAAAGTCTCTCCCACAAATTATCGAAATATAGATTATGCAATTCGTTTGATGGTAAACTCTAATAGGGTATTTTTATTGTTGGTTTTCTGCGTTTCTGAGCTAACGTGCCTTTAAGTGTGTTAAAAAGGTTAACACCAAGACCCGCTTTTAATTTGCCCTGTTCATCTATAATAAGACCAATAGAAATTTTTACTTCGTCAATTGCATATTTTGAAGAGGTCTCAGCTAATTTGTCAAATAGTGTTAACACCGTTTTTAAACTGTCTTCAACATCTTTAGCATCGAGCTCGGATCCACTCCATTCTTTACCAGCATAAATCAGGTCGTCTGCGCTGTCTTCTTTATGCATTATTTCCTAGGATAAACAACAAACATTTTATCAGTCAAAGTAATCTCCAAAGTTTATAATTTTATACCCTTGCTTTAATCTTTTTGTTTTCAAAAAAGACCAAAACAATAACCATTAAACAAAGCAAATATGACAGCACAACAAACAAAATAACCGACAAAGCAAATTATAACCACCACAAGTAACGCGGCAAGTACACTTACAAAGACCTCGAAGTTTAAAAATATGCGTAGTTGTTTGTTTTGGTTAATCTTGAGAGTGTGAATGTGTTTTACATTGGTAATGGTGTGTCGTAGTCGGAGTGGATTGAGGAACTTTATCATTTGGTGAGAAGCAATTTTTAGTTATGTTGCGTAATAATGGTGTGGATGAACTGTGAAAACTTGAAAGCAAAAAGCAATAAACGCAAAACATCATTTTGTCTCTTCGTTAATTGCCTGAATGTTTTTGTAATTGTTGGTTGGTGTTTTTATGCTGTTGGGTAATGAAAAATGTTGTTTACTCATATGGTAAGTATTACAATTGTAGATGTGACAAATATGGTTTCAATGCATGCCATTATTTTGTCAATTCATATGTTTCAACTCGTAACTCAACATCAATTAACATTAACAATCGCTGTTACTATGTTGTCAAACAGCAAAACACGACAAATAAAAACGGGTTACAACTGTAATACTAAAATCACTTCAACATACAAATATGGTGTAAACCATGCTCCGGATGCATAGTGTTGTTTGGTGGACCGAGCGGGATTTGAACCCGCGACTTCCGCGTTGCGAACGCGGCGATCATACCGCTGATCTACCGGCCCATAAATCACAAAAACTAATCTTTAACTTTTAGAGCTTTCGGTCAGTTAAAATATTCACAAGAAATAACCAGGCACTAAAAGCCTTATTTCCATTTGGCTCGTTACTAAAGATTTCAATAATTATTAGGTTTACGTTTTAGTAGATGACCATTTTTATCTATTTCTTTAGCGCGTATGCATGTGGTGGAAATGGGTTTTTTGTTTTCTGCAGGAACTAAAGCAACTTCAATTATACTTAATGCTGTTAAACCTGCTTTGGCACGTTTTTTGTTAATGATTTCACCAATTTTACTGGTTTCTTGACTTACAATTAACGCTTCCAAGTCTTCACGGATTAAGGTTAAACCATATGCAGTGTACAGAGGGGAAATTTCAAACCGACTTTTAAATTCAGATTTCTCTAAAAAACTGGTTAATTCTAATAAACGCTCATTGTACAAAGCAACTTTATGAGTCTTGTTTAACTTTGTGACAAACTCATCACTGGTTAACCCAACAAACACGTAATCTCCCACTTCAAACGCTTTACTGAGAAGTGCTATGTGCCCTTTATGCAACTCATCAAAAGTTCCACCAACAGCAACATTCCTAAACTGCCTCTTCATTATTAACCAACCTAGCACCTTGAAAATCTATTTTACTCTTCAACACTTGTTTCTCTGGCAAAACTTGCTTAAAAGCTTCTACTACGGAAAACGCGTTTTCCTCTAAAACCACTGCATGAACCGCTTCACCTATCATATTTTGAGTTGCACCAACAGCACCAGCTTTAACCGCTAACTCTACAAGCTCACTCACACGTTTAGAAGCAAATCCAGTGTTCTGCGCAAATTGCCAACAACATGACAAAAAATTTTCCACACACGGATCATCAAAAATCTTTACTAACGTTTCTTTACCATAACGATTAATTTCTGCTCTACACTTGGTTGACGAAAGAATCGCCTTAGAAATTTTAGTATCATAAAAACCTGCTACAACAACATAATCCGGACTGATTGGTATGCGATCAATCTTACACACCCCTGGTGCGCCAGGTTCAATTACCAAAATTAATCCTCCTCCAGTTGCTAATGAACTAACCGTACCCAAACCCGTTTGAGACTCAATTTCAGCTATATGTGCAATTTTCCCAATTTGATTATAAGTTAAAGACAAATTCAAAGCCTCATTAAGAGCCAAACCAGTAGTTAAAGCTCCTCCGGCACTGGTTCCAAACCCAATACCTACCGGAACATCAATTTTATGTTCCACTGTAACAGCATATTTCTTTTTTGTTTGGTTTAAAATTATTTGTGTTACATTTTTAGTTACTTTAGCTTCTGGCGCAGATTGATTGTTTATGATTGTTTGTATAGTGTTTTTAGTGGCATCTTCAAGAGTAACTTTGGTGTGAACTCCATGTTTAAGTCCAAATCCGCCTCCTTTTGCGCCTATGTATTGTAAGTTAGTGATGGGTGTGTTGTTGGGGTTTGTTTTGAAAATTTCAAAGAAACTGGATATGGCTCCAGGTGCAAATGCTTTAGCGGTTTTTTTTGGCAATGTTTTCGCCTAATTTTTATTTTTGTGTTGTAGTGTTGGGAAGCTTTTTTGAACTATTTTAATTATCGGTGGTCCTGCTATTAGTATGAAGGGGATTTCGGTGATTATTGTCCAGATAAAAAGCGGTAAGACCATGATAGCGGTAACTGGTGTTCCAAAGTATGATAGGAACATGGGGCTTACGAGCCATAAGGTTATTGAAAGTAAAAGTCCTCCGGTGATTTGTCCAATAATTGTGCCTATGGCGTAGCTTTGCCATTCTTTCCAATATATAGATACTATTGCGATGGCGGCTAAACTTGTGGTGAGGATTGTTAATGATATTATAACTGTTGTGTTTGATACCATGTTGAGGGTTGTCATGTCTGGGAATATTATAATTGATGTGGTTAGTAATCCTATGGTTGCTAAAGTTATGCCTGTAAGTACGTGTTTTAAGTTAATGTTTTTAGTGTATATGTAGCCGATTAGGAAGAATAAAATAAAGTTAGGTGGAACACCTGCTACTAAGCTTAGGGGTGCGTTTCCGTGTACGAGCATGTCTCGTATGAATATGCCTATTGCGCCGCTTATACCGCCGACCCATGGACCGAAGATGGCGGCAAATACTGCGGGTATGACGACTGCGGGAAGGAAGCCTACTCCAAGGAAACTAAGTCCTGCTGTTAGGTATCCAAATACTGCGTAGAGTGCTGAGCCGATTGCTATTGCAGCTATGTCTTGTGTTGTAAGTTTTTTTTTCAATGTTTCTCACTTTATTTTTTGTTTCAACTTTGAAATGCTGTAATGCAAATAAGGATTTCGTTTAAAATGTTTAAACATGTTTAAACATTATTTGTGGGAATTAAATAGGAACCTGTCTATAAACTTTTTTTTAAAAATGGAAAAGAAGATGTTTTGTGTTTGAGCACAAGTTTATAATTATTTTTTGTGACGTTTTATACGGTCTTGGCGTTGTGTCTTTTTTCGCCAATCTTTTTTACGTTGTGTTTGCATTGTAAAACGTTCTTGTCGTGGTACGTCAAGTTTGCGAAAAGGTGATACTTCGCGATAGAAGGCTTCATAATTTATTTTGTTATCTTTTAAATCCAAAATAACTTGATTCAGTTCTGCTTTTGTATCACTATCACTGGTTCTGTCAAATGCTTCAGCATACACAGAGTATGCGGCATGAAACTGAAAATTTTCAGGGTCATCAATTTCGAGTTTTACAGAAACTCCTATATCATTCTCATAAGGTTGTTCGGTCATTCTGTTTTCCCAATTATTTACAAACAACCTATTACTTTACCCTCTTTTATAAGTGTGCCTACAAAAAACAAAAATACTCAAACTAAATGGTGCAATTATACAAAATATGTACATCATTAAAATGTTAACGTAGATAATTATTCACGAAATACTTTTTTCATTTTAACCACTGATAAAGAGTAACATAATTATTTATGTAGTTAACTTAAGTTATAGGTCTCTATAGATAGTACATAATTTGGGTATTTAACGTTTAATGCATTGCCTTAGGTTTGCATCAAAATGATTGGTATCTCCATAATCACAGTTTTTACAATCATTTTCATTATCTTGACCAAAAGGGCATCCTTTTAAATCAGCCATGTTTTTCACTAACAAACATTTAAGTAAACGTTATATAAAAACCATACTATTCTTTAACACGATTTATTTAAGTCAAAAAATTTTTTTATTAAATATAATTGCCTTTAACATAGTTTATACTTGGTGACAATGTGAACGACTTGTAAAATTATGTCTGAAAAGTAGCCCAGAAGAGATTCGAACTCTTGTCAAGGGCTCCAGAGGCCCCTATGCTTGACCACTACACTACTGGGCTTTATTTAATATACGTAGTTGAAATTATGTATTATAACTTTACTGTTCCAGTTTAACATCAAAAACATGGTTAAACTTGGTGATGTGTTATGTAAACAGTTTTTTGTTTGATAACAAAAAAAAGTTATAAAGAGTATAAAGAAGGGTGGTAGTTAGTGTCGTCTTTTTAGAATAAGTAATGCTATACATATAATTAAGACAACTATGGCTATGAATATGGCAGCATGTAAATAGGTTAACCTGACTGTTTGTGCGTTTGAAGTAAAAGTTAATGTTGGACTTGTTATCGGTATTACAGTGTAATATGTTGCAGTAACAGTATATGTATCATCTGTATCTGGAGTAAATTTGTAAACATAAGAACCATCAGCTTTAGCAATAATTGGTATGGTTTGCGTTTGCCCATTTGAACTGGTAAGTGCAAGGTATATATCTACACGAGAACGTATTGGAGTAAGCTGCCCTGATACAGTTACAGTTTCACCTGTTGAAAATTTTGTTTTATCTACTTTCATAGTAAGTTGCATATTATCCGTATTATATTCACCAAGACAATAAAGATTCCAGTCTTTACTCCCAATGTATAATTTACCATTGTATGGCGTTGGAGAGGACCAACTTGCAGAGGGCAAAATGTAACGTTCTGTTTTTTCTCCTGTTTCAGCATTAAATATAAATAAATTACGTTCACTTGTAACTATGTAAATTTTACCATCTGCGTAAGAAGGCGGCACATAATATTCATCACCCGTAAAAGTATTCCATATCCTTTCACCCGTTAAAGCATTTAGACAAGTTATATCAAACTTGTCTACGATGTATAATTTATTATCTACATATATGGGTGAAGATATGATAAACTCGTTGGCAACAGAATTTGTAAACGACCAAATAACTTTTCCAGTCTCAGCATTTAAACAGTAATAAGTTCTCATATTCGCAGAAGTAAACACTTTACCATCACCTACAGTAGGCGTACCTATCATGTCACAACCACCAGTAAACTGATACTCGTATGGCAAACTTTGTTCCCATATAAACTTTCCATCCAACGCGTCAAGTTTAAAAATTGTACCTGAATTTGGCGTTTCTGAAGTGATATAAACTGCACCATCCGAAATAGTCGGTGAAGATTTTATCCAACCACCCGTTTGATATTTCCACAAAATTTTACCATCTGCAAAATTAATTGCGTAAATGTGACCATCCAAAGAGCCTATATAAACTATGTCACCAACTATTGCTGGTGAAGACCTAAGCATGACTGCTGCACCATACGTTACCGGTTGATTTCCATCAACAAACGTTTTCCATAACTGTTTACCATTACCCGCATCAAGACAATATACATAACCATCTTCAGCACCCGTCACAACTTTACCATCAACAACTGCAACTGAAGACTCAATTGTATAACCCGTTTTAAACGACCAAAGCTTTTTGCCTGTTTCAGCATTAACAGCATAAATATTGTGATCTTGAGAACCAAAATAGACAACATCATTAACAATGGTTGGCGAAGACACAATAGCACCATCTGTTTCAAAACTCCACACTAAACTAAGATTTTCAGGACCACGCCTGCCAATAGAAGAACGAATAGCATCACTACGAAACATACTCCACGCGCCAGTATCTACAACTGTATCACTTGTAGCAGACACCAAAAAATTATTTGTCCCATTTAATTGTGTTGAAACCGCTTGCAAATTTGACTTAGCTTCACTTGAGGCAAAAGCCCAAATGTGACCCATTACATCATACTCGTTTCCAGTAGTAGAATCCACTGCTTTAGTAACATCACCTGGAATAATGTATAAATATCCATACGCAATCGTCACTGACTCTCTTGGAGCATAAGCTTCAATTGGCAAAGTCCAAATAGCCTCACCAGTAAAAGCGTCTAAACAAGCAAATTGTGATTCACCATATTCATCACCATAACTAGCACTTTGACCTGCCGTAACATACACTTTACCATCAGCAACCGTTGGCGTTCCTGGAAAAATCATTGTTCCTGGACCTTTATAACGCCACAATAAATCACCATTTGACAAATCAAACGCATAAATATAACCATCCTTGTTAGGAGCATAAACTATATCATACCCAATCGCTGTACCTGTACAGAAGTAACCCGCAGTATCAGCAGTATAACTCCATACAACTTTACCTGTTTTTGAATCAAAACAATACATTGTATTATCATCAGTACCACCACGCACAAATTTCCCATTTGCATATGATCCAGAGAAAATCATAGCCGTTTTAGTACGTGTAGCCCACAAAATTTTGCCAGTTTTAGCATCAATGGCTATCTGCTGATCTTGAAAAGACCCTGGAAAAATTTTACCATCACCATAAGTTACACCTGAACCAACTCTGCCCCCGCCTGGAACATTAGTGGACCAAACACGCGTAGGTGGCTTTGAAAGATCAGAAAAATCCCATGCTTCTATAAATGATTCAATTTTTATGTAAAACATTTTTTCTTCAGGAACATAGGCATTAGTGTTAAAATT
Organism: Candidatus Bathycorpusculum grumuli; assembly: GCA_009776805.1. GTDB lineage: Archaea > Thermoproteota > Bathyarchaeia > Bathyarchaeales > Bathycorpusculaceae > Bathycorpusculum > Bathycorpusculum grumuli. Next base: position 9,020 of record WRNB01000031.1, read on the forward strand.
ACCAGTATCTGCACAAAAATCATTACTTGTCCAGAGAATTTTGCCTGTTGCAGTTTCAAGACATGTGCTCTCTACTAACATGCGTGTATCATCTAGTTTGTATGCTACTGGCCAGTTGTCTTTCATTTGAATTTTTTGATCCCATGCAGTAATGCCTGAGTCGTAATAGAGTGCAAATAACGTGTCATTTGAGACAGCGAAAAGGAAACCGTCAAAAGCTGTGAGGTAACTGCGTAAATCTTCGATGTCTGCGCGCCAATCAATTTCTGATGTTGAGGGTGCTGGGCTGTATGAAAAGCGTGTAAACGAGGCATCTCCATTTAGTTGTGTCCATTCAGATTTAAGTGTAGATGCAACTGCAGGTGATGAATTATTTCTGGATATTATTAGTAAAGTAAAGCTTGAAACTATTATAATTACAATGATTAATAGAGCTATTAATTTTTTTAACATTTTCCTGTTCCTCTTTATATGTTTAAGTTTAATGTGTAAACGTCTGGAAACTACGTTTATAACTATTATCTAGTTGGCCTTAGGCTATTTACCTTTCGGAAAAAACAAAAGGTGGTTGGAAAAAATGGTTTGTGGTAAAAGCTATGGGTATAGTGTTTTTTGTTGGTGGATTATTTGTATGGTGTGATTTTTAGTTTTTTGTTTTAATTTTTGTATGTGTTGTTTGGAAATATGGGGTTTTTATGTTTTTTGTGGAAAAACTGTTTTTCTTGTTTTTAAAAGGTTAATGGGTGTTAGTTTTAATTGTTTGGTTTTTTTATTGTTAACGTATTTATATAATTGAGTTGCCCTTCTTTTTGAAGGGTAGCGAACCTTCAAAATCACCATCAAAAACATACTATCACTTACACAAAACTGGGAACAAATTAAAGCCACAAACCCCAACTTTTCACAATACAAAATTAACGAAATCGAAAAAATGCTTTACTGCTGAGATCCCAAAATGTGGTTTTTTTACCTACAAATGCCCTAAATGTAATGCCAATAAGGCTGTTTTGTTGGCGTGTAAGAGTCGAATTTGTTCACAATGTGGTAAAAAACATGTTGTTCAATGGGCGGATGAGTTAATTAGTAGGTTCTATGTTGTGCTTCATCGGTATATGGTTTTCACTGTGCTTGAAGAACTGTGAGCATTGTTTGTGGTAGTTCAAAGTTTGTTTAAGGTGTTTATGGATGTGGTTAGTAATGTCGTGTAACAAATGTTTAAGGATAGGTGTGGGGTTGTTTTGGGGGTTGTTTGTGTGTTTTATCTTTGTGGTAAAGTGTTGAATTTGAATTTTTATGTGTTTGTTTTGTTTGTTGGGGTGGTTTAGTGAGGGGTTGGTGAGTGGGTTTTGGTTCTATTTTTGGAGATGGTGTTTTGAGGTGTATTTGGGTGTGTTAGTTGTTAATTATGGTTGAGTGGGTGTTGTCTAGGTTTTTGGGGAATATTTGGTTGTTTGGTTGTTTGTTTGTGGAGTAGAGGGGTTTTATGTTTGTGTTATGTGGTGTGTGTTTAAGTTTAGGTTTGTTGTTGGTTGTGTTGGTTGTTATTTTTGGTATTTTGTTGTTTTGGGGTTGTGTATTTTTGTGTTTGATGTGGGGGTTAATGTGGTGGTTTTTTGGTTTGTGGGTGGGGATTGGGTTTAGTGGTTTGTGTTGTTGTATGTTTTTGGGTTTGTTGTGTGTTTGGTTTGGTTTGTTGTGGTTAAAAGTTTAGTGTTGTTTTGTTGTTATGGTTTGTGTTTTAGGTGTTTTTTGGTTAAGTTTTGGAAAGTGTTTGCGGTTTGTAGTTGTGAGGTGGTGTTTGTTGGGTTGGGGTGGGTGGTTGTTTGTTGTTTGTGTTGTGGTGGGGTGTTGGGTTTTGTTGGTGTGTTTGGGTTTGTTGGTGGTGGTTTGGTTTTTTGTGGTTGGGGTGGTGTTTGTGGTTGTGTGGTTGGTAGGTTTAGTTAATTTGCGCCGAAGGCACTTTTTCTTGTTGTTTTGTAGATAACATGTTATGAATTCACTTTAATCCATAAAAGTTAGTCGATTAATCTACAGTACCAAAAATTTTTTGGCTTTTCACTATTTCAGGTGGGTGAACATATCAGTTCTTCTCTAAATTTGTTTGTGTTCTCCAGTATGTTATATACAACTTATTGTGCCGTAACGAAACTTGTTGATTCTACCCACATGTTTTAGTGAAGAACCTAAAATTTTCTTAAACAATAAACTCTACCAATTTTGACTTTGACACTGTATTTTATTTTAGCAGGTGGAATAGTTTTAGGAAAAGTTACACTATTTTTTATCCAACACAAAATACTAGCCAACACAGCACAAACAAAATAGTTCACAACAATTTACTTGATCAAGAAGGAAAAATAAATAATTTGGAACGACAGTGACATACAAGATAACAAATGGCTAAAAGGGAACAGAGTATTGTCGTCATATTGATAATATTTATTATAGGTGTTTTATGTCTATTTACGCTTGGTTCCAAATCAAACTCTACATGTCCAAACTGTAATCAGGAGATTAAAAAAAATAAGACGAAATGTCTAAATTGTGGGGTTGATTTAAGATACTCAATGGATCACGTGATTCAGAAAAACAGAAAGGTTTTTGATAATTTAGCTTAAAAGTTAAAGAATTGTACGTGGTTTTTATGGACAATCCTTTAACTGAGAAATTGATTGATAACATTTATCAAGGTTTGATTAATAGCTGTAAAAACTCTGATAAGCCTGTACTTTCATCGTATCCTAATTTTGTGGATTTTAATTTTTCTGCTATTGACATTTGTGTTAAACGTCCCTACACACAAGTTTTTGGTGAAATCATGTACCCACTGTTTTGGATAAGGCTGCTGTGATTATGCATTCTTTAATTAAATTTCACCCGTTTGTCGATGGTAATAAAAGGATGGCTTTATTGTCTGCTGCGTGTTATTTGTTTTGGAACGGCTATATTTTGGATATTCCAGATGGTGCTGATACATTTGTGGAAAGTTGTGCTGAAAACGAAGTAGAATATGACATATTTTTAAATTGGTTAGCTAAAAATACTGTAAAAACACGTTTTTCTGTTTTTCGAGTGTTGTTAGGTAAAATATTTGTTACAGATGATGAAAAATTGTTGTATATGCTAATGGGTTTTCGTCGTTTTTTTGTACATAAAATCAAAAATATTTTTTAACAAATTTAATGAACATAACGACCCTCAAAAGAATGTACTACACCGCATTATTTTTGAAAGATTTCTGATTTTTTTATGTTGGGTGTTTTGTGAGTTTGTCAGGTTGGTTGTTTTGTTGTTTGGTTAGTGGTTGTTTTGTTTTTTGTTGTTTGTTTTTGGTGTGTGGTTTGTGTTGTTTGTTGTGGTGGTTGGTGTTAGTGTTTTGGTGTTTTTGTTGGTTGTGTTAAATAGTCAGTGTTTGTGTTGTGGGTCAGGTTAAGGCTCTTCACGGATCAAGTAAGAATATTAAATATAGCTACGTGGTGATAGTGGAGGGCCTGTCTTTCACGCAATTAGCCTGTAAGGCCAAAGGGAACATTAATGTGCTGATCGCAATTTCATGTTTTGCTGACGTAGGGCCCAATCAGAACGATCCGTCAACATATGCTGAAGGTTCGAAAGTGTGGAATGTTGTGAGTGGGTTGGGGATTGAACCATGTACTTACAATGTACAATGTAGTTATGTTGGCAGCATTATAACCTATGTGCCTTCGGGATCGGGAAGCATTACTAATGCAAATGGCATGAAATGACGTGTACCCGATGGAGACTTGGCCAATATCAAAGGTGTGGCTGCTAATGCGGGTGGCAAAATAGTAGCACAATTCAATCAGGGTATAAAAGGCGACATTTGGATATACGCAAACTCTGTTTAGGCTACAATACGGACTTTTACACCTTTGCTGCTTACAACAATGGCAATACTAATGATTGGACTCAAACTATGTGTACAACTTTGCAGGGCAACAATAATATGGCATGGATCTACTGTGGTTTCTACACTAAAAATGATGCACAATACTTTATCATAGCGGCTCTTAACATGGTGGAAACTCTGCTAACATAAACATCGATGCAGTCATAATCGTACCAAGATAACCTTAAGAGTCAATCTTTTTTTCTACTTAGTTGAGTAAAAATTGTTGTGATTTGTATGGTTAAAAATTGTGTATATAAAAGTTTGATTATTGTTGTTGTGGTTTGGTTGTTTTTGGTTTTTGCTATGGTGGTTTTAAATGTTATGTCGAAAGATAAACTATTGAGGCGAGTTTTAGTGAGGCCGATTTTCCTTTGGAGGTAGATTTGTCTGATACTGTTTTTCATGTGGGAGATAAAGTATCAGGTACTGTGACAATTATTAATAGGATGGTAAAGATGTTACTGTTGTTTCTAATGGGGCAATGCCGTGTACATATTTACATGTGATTAATGAAACACATGTTCACAATGAGATAATACCCAAGTGTTCCCAGACTTTAAAATCCGGTGATAAAATATCACGAGTCATTAACTGGTCAGTTAGTGAGGTAGGTACATTTGTTTTGTATGTACATTATGTTATTGAGGTTAATGGTGTTGGGCTTAGTAGGGAGCTTGAGGACATTATTATTGAAGTGAAATAGTTATGCTACAAGAGTATTGGAAGACTAAATTGTCCTTCTTTTCCTTTTTTAACACTTTAAATTGTACCATTTAATGGCTTTGTTTGTATGTTTGGGTTTTGTGTTTGTTATCTTCTTTTAGTAGTCGTTCCCGTTCTTTTTTGTTTAGTGGGTATGTTTATGTTTGTTTGATTGCCGATATTGGTAATTGGTTTTTTAGTGGGTTTTGTTTTGTTGTGGTGTGTTTTTGGGGTTGTTTTTGTTTTTTGGGTGGAAATTGGGTGGGTTGTTAAATGTTAAAAAAGTATATTACCGAAAAAGTGAAGAGTTAGGGGTTAAACGTTAGTTGTGGTTAGGGTTTATTGTTTTTTAGATAGTTGTTGGGTTTTGTTTGTGTGTGTTATTTTGGGGTGTTGTTTGTGTTGTAGGTTGTTATGTGTGTTTGTTTGTAGTAATGCTCTTAAGTTGTGGTTTTTTATGTTGTATGTATGTGGGTGGTTTGATGTCTAACTTTGTTGTTAAGTGTCCAAAGTGTGGTTCTTGTGATGTGGTGAAATTAAAGAATCAGGAGTGTTGTTGTGGTAGGTGTGGGTTTGTGTTTTATTTTGTTGTTTCTGATTGTGGTTCACGGTTTGATTTTTCGCGGTATGAATTTTAGTATTTTGTGGGTGAAATTTTTTGTAAAGTGGTAGATTTTTTGTTTGTTTTGGTTTTGGTTTTTGTTGGGTTGGGTATTTTGTAGGTTGTTTTTTTGTTTTTTTGTTTTTTTGTTGTTGTTTTGTGGGTTTTTGGGGTTGTTTTTAGTGTTTTGTGGTGGTGTTTTGTTTAAAGTGTGTAGGAGTGTTGTTTTGGTTTTTTAGTTGTGTTGGGTTATAGTTTTTGGTGTGGGTGTGTTTGTTTGGTAGGTGTTTTTGTGGGTGTGTTTTTGTTGTTAAAAAAAGTTTTTGTGGGTGGTTTTTAGTTAGTTTGTGGGTGGTTGTGTGTGTTTAAGTGGGGTGTACGCTTTTTTGGTTAATAACACTTATAAAAGTGTACGTGTTTTTGGGTTAATACTCAGGTATGAGAGGTTGAGGTTGTTTGAACTCTAACACTACACTATTAAAAATGCCAAATAAACTATCCACTAAACTGGCTGCTTTAATGCTTGGAGTTGTAGCGGGTGTCATAGCTATTTTTGCTGAACGTGCAGACTTTTTAATGACAGGCGGCAACTTAACGCCGTTAGGTTACATAAACACTTACACATGGATACTTGTTTCTGCATTGCTGTTTGGTTTTTGGGGTGCAATCATAACTACAGAAATTCAAGCAATGCTTGGTTTACTTACATTTGCAAATCCCTTATCTTGGCTTTGGCCCTTTGTGAATCTAGTTTTTGCTTTAGCTGTAGGTATCATTGTTATAGTTTTTTCAAAATTACGGGCAAACGCTAAAATTAGCACCAAACTTTTGAGCATGAGTATTGTTTGTGCACTACTTGATATTCCACTGGTTTATCTTGTAATGGTTATGACACTTGGGTTGCCATTTGTTGTTTATCTTGGTGCATTACCCATATACATTATATTGCAACTTGTGCCTTCAACAATTTTAGCTTATTTCATTGTTAAAGCATTGAAACGTTCTAATATTATTTAATTTGGCGAGAAAAATGTGTGTAGACATGGAAAACAATAATCAGATGTATGAAATTTTTAGTAAACTTGCTCTTAGTGAAAATTTATCTCAACATGAAGCACAAATGGTTGCATCTAAAATTTTTGCAACCCTAACAACCGATGAACCTAATGGTCTTGCGTTTTCTACAGCGTTTTTTGGAGCTTTAACAATTAAAAAACCAAGTGTTGAAGAGTTAATAGGAATTGCTAAAGCTATGGATAAAACGAAAACAGTAAATTTCAACTTTAAAATTGATAAACCAATAGTTACAGCTGGTGGAACAGGTGGCGATACTTTGCATACTATAAATATAACTACGCCTGCAATTATAACGGCTGCAGCAGCAGGGGCTTATGCGGTGAAAAGTGGGTCAAAATCTTTTTCTTCAAAAACAGGTTGCATTGATGTAGCAGACGCTTTAGGTGTTAATGTACATTTAATGCCAAGTGAAGTAGAAGAATCTGTAGAAAAAATTGGAACTGTTATATGGGCTTCAGAGGATGTATATCCTTGGATGCGTTCACTAATAGGTTCAGGTTCAAAATCATCGGTGAAACAGTTATTACCTCTTCTTTATTCATTAAGACTTGTGATTGCGACTGCGTTAAACCCTTTTTCGCTTAAACGACAGGTAAGGGGTGTTAGTGAACCATTTACAGAGTTGGTGGCAAAAGTTTTAGGTGAGTGTGGTTATAAGCGAGCGTTTGTAGTTCTTGGGTATGGTGAGACAGAGCAAATAAGGTTTGATGAGTTTTCTACTTTAGGCCGAAATGTGGTGTCGGAGTTGAAAACAAATGGGGCTATTGAAACGTTTGATGTTTATCCAGAAAGTGTTGGTATAAAGAGACGGGGAAAATTAGAGGATATTGTTGCACGGAATAGTCACGTTGAGAATGCTCAGGTTATAGTGCAGGTTTTGTCGGGTAAAGATAAAAGTTCTCGTCGTGATATTATTTTGTTGAATGCTGCATCAATACTTGTTATGTCCGATGTTTGTCGGGATTTGCGTGACGGTTATGAGCTTGCTGAACAAACTATTAACGATGGACGTGCATTTACAAAACTTGAACAATTAATACAGTTTTCACGCGATAAACAAACGTTTAGAACAATTAATTAATTAATTAAATGGAGCCTTTGCAATTATTTATAATTAAATAGTTGAACCAAAATCTGTTGCACGAAAAGTAAGCTCGGGTTTTGGGACAAAAATGTTAGTCTTTTTTGTAAGATTTTTTTCATATTAAGTGTTAAAGTGTCGTCTCTTGTATAAACATCAACATTGTATTTTGCTAAAAAATTTACAACTCTCCCAATCAGACTATAACAATTATAACCCCGCATATAGTTTAATGCACAAAATATCTTTATTAAACCATTGTTTATGAAACTTGTATTTTTCATTATGATTGGTTGTGTCTTGTTCATAAAATTTTTGAACAAATTTGTTAATAAAAGCTGGAATAGTACATGCTTTTTAGCGTTTTTGTAAACGCGAAAAACAACCAGTTTACCCTCTTGCTCGTATTTTTGTTTGTTTTATATATTAATTTTGTATACATTATACATACCTAATTTTATAAAAGTAACACACACAATACAGACATACGAACAAAAAAAATAACGAAAACTAAAAACCAACAAAACTAATCCACACCATATAAAAACTAAAAGAAAACAATTCAAACCACACAAAAACACTAAAAAACATCATGCTAAACACCACAAACTTTACACACTAAAACCAAACAAACCCACTACAAACAATCAAATCAAACGTATAAAAACACAAAAAACTATACAAACACACAAACAAAACTAACAAAACAATAATCAAAACTAACACCAACACAAAAAAAGAATAGCCTTAATTTTTTACATTAAACCATAAAATAAGCATATCACTAACTCTATCTACACTTTTAAACTCTAACTCTACAGCCTCTTTTGCTTCAAGAAAACCAACACCTTCAACAAGTGTAGGCGCAGTTCGCCCACCCCAAATAGTAGGCATAATCCAAACAAACAACTCATCTACAAGCTTTTGTTCAAAAAAACTCCAACGCACTTCTCCACCACCCTCAACCAATACCCTTTTAACACCTCGCCTTGAAAGTTCAGATAACAAATCATGTAAATCAACTCTTTCTGAATCTGAAGAATATAACACATCAACATTTTTATTTTTAACCAAATTAACTCTACTCATCGGAGCATTTTTAGCAACAACAATTAAAGTTGACGCTTTTTCAGTGTCAAAAATTTTTGAATCTATAGGTGTTTGAACTTGACTATCAAGTATTACCCGCAAAGGATTTTTACCCTTAACTTTTCGCACTGTAAGCGTTGGATTATCAAACTTTACCGTATTAACCCCAACTATTATTGCATCCACACTAGCACGAATTTCATGTAAAATTTGTTCGTGTTCTAGTTTCATATATTGAGAAAATTCTCGCCCATTACGATTAACAGGCGCAATTTTTCCATCTACACTCATAAAACCCCCTACTATAACATGCAAATTTTCCAACCATTAAACCTCCTCAACCTTCTAACAATAATAACAAATAATCACTGAAACGCACTATGTTAAGATTTTGTACAACTACAAAACTTAATTAAGTAACATGTATTTATTTATAAAACAAGAGTTGATACCAAATGAGCACATTAGAGGGAGTCTTTAGCTTTATAGCCTCAGGAAGCATGGCACTACTATTTACAATAGTGTTTATATTTATCAGTTTTGTAATAGGCGTAATTGTGGGTTACCTAGCACGTAAAGTTTTAAAAATTGCCATCATTGCAGGCGCAATATTGCTTGTTATTTGTTATCTTGGCTTTTTTGGTTTAAGCCTTAACTCTTTAAAAACAGCCATAACAATTTACGGACCAACAGTTATACACATAGGTGCCCTACTTATAGGTGTGCTCCCAATAGGCTTAGCCTTTGTAGTAGGTTTAATTATCGGTTTCATCTTTACCTAACTCTTGGCGTTGCATATGTCCTACAAACATATTTAGGTCTCATTAAAGTTATACTTAGTGTGATAATGATGTTACGGAGTAATCAAGTGCAAGAAAAAGCAAAAATCTTCGATAAAGCAGGTTTAATTAAACATGACATTGATAAAGCACTTGTTGCTCTAAAAGAATTGCAACAAAAATTTCCTTTCGTAGAAAACTTGCGAGAAATCGAATTACTAAACCCTGACAGACTCTTTAGAATAAACCCCGATGCCGTAGGCGATTTCTTCCAAACATTAGAAGCCATTTTTAAACCATTAAAATATCCCGTGTTTAACAACACCAACATTTACCGCAACGCCCGACTACAAATAAACGATTTCAAACAATTACTACGCATAACAGTCGATGAACGAAAATCCTTAGCCCAAAAAATTGATGCAAAATGGGAAAAAATCGGCGGCATAGATCAAGACAAAACAATCGCTCTAGAAATCATTTATAGCTTCAACTATGAAAACAAAACAGTGCTCCCAATTTTTAACATCCAACACCTACGTCACTTCTCCAATAACACAACAGATAACTTTAATGAATCAACCAAATATTCTTCTCAAGGACAAGAATGCGAACACTTCACAGCTGAACTTTTAAAAAACAAAAATAATTTGCCCATAACACGCGGTTGGGATAACCTTTACTTTACAAGATTTTTGTACGAAACCTATCCACCACCAGACAACATGCCGTTACCTGTAAATAATGATGGTGAAAAAAAACTGGTGAACCAGGTGACTGATGAGCAACTCGATATGCAGGGTTTTGTAAAACTCCTTTGTGAGCTGCAAAAGCAACAAAAAATTACTGGAGAAGAATTCAGAGAAAACCGTGCTATTTGGATGCAACTAAAACCAAATGATCGTGAAGTGCTCGTAATACGGCTAAAACAACGTTTAAACAGTGAAATTACGATAAATGATGCGCCAAAAAGTCAGCCTATAATCAGGCGCAAACTATAATATTTTAGGGAGGGCCGAGGCCGGGATTTGAACCCGGGCGTAAGGCTCCACAGGCCTCTAGGCTACCAAGCTACCTCACCTCGGCCACTTTTTTATGCTTTTTTGTGATTTGGTGACATTATCGCAACTTTTGTTATTTATGTTTGTGTATGAGTTGCGTGCCTTGAATTACCCTAACGGTTCAAAGTCAGCTTCACCTATTTTGGTAGCTTCTTTAATGGTATTTACAGCTCTTATTATAAAGTTGTCGTCTGGAATACTGTTAAACAGTTGCTTGTCAAGTTGAATGTAGAGTTTTGTGTTGTTTTTTGGATTTTGGTTTTTATTATTTTTGTTGTTAAAACTGATAAATTCATTGCTAAATGGTAAAGATGTGTAAAAACACAAAAATTATGTGATCATGTCAATAAAGTTGGTAAAACAATACTTATGATTAATATTTTATGTGTTTTGATACTTGTTTTTGTGTAGTGTGGTGTATTTTTGTGTTTTGTTTGGTTGTTTGTTAAATGTTGTGGTTTTTGTGTTTTTATGTTGTGGTCATTTTATGGGTTTTAAAGTTGTATGTATTTGTTGTTGGTGTATGTTATTGTGTTTTGTTTTAGTATATTTTTTAATTAATTTTGGAGGTTGTTGTTTGTTTTTTAGAATTGTGGGTTGTGGTTGTGTTGTTGGTTTGGTTGTTAGTTTTTGGTTTTTTTGAAAGATGGTTGTTTTTTGGTTTGTTTTTGGCGTGTTTTTGTGTGGTGTATTGATAGTTGATTGTTGTGGTATTGTATTTGACGTGGTTTATAAGCGTTGTTGTTGTATGTATACCAGGTTGAATTCGATATATGCTATGTGATGATGTAGTAGGAGCAGTTAAACCAATGCAAACATGTAACGATAATTTTATTGACATATCAAAAATTTTTTCTATAAACAAACAACACATTCTAAAATCTCGTAAACAAAATCGACTATTTTTCAGTCTAATTTGTTTACTTACCTTTCTCATATTAATAGGAACCATAACACAAGTACCCGCAGATTATGAAGGCATCTTTATAATAACCGGCGTTGACCCCACAACCGCCATAATTCATCCTGACGGCAGCATCCATAGACTAGACGGCGTAGACCACATGACAATTTACTATGACTATATAGCACATACTGCATCTAGAGACCTTACAGTTGTGTCCTTGCGTCTAAACGGTACCACCGTGGATGGTGTTAATGTTGACGGAACTTTTGTTTCATATGGTGAAAACCCTGACAAACATTATCATGGTGTGTTGATAATTAGCGGGTTGCCAAATATGGAGTTAGTAGATAGTGTATACACCCTGGAAGTTATAGAGAACAGTCAGCTTACAACTATACCTATTAGCCTTGCAGACCTCATAAAAGATTGGTATACTGTTCGCTTTTTTGCCTGGGACGATGAAATTGCGACCAATGCTGAAATTACTAATTATACTCAATTAGTTCCAAGTGGCGAACCTGCACTTGCACCCCCTGATCCTGAACGTATTGGATACACTTTCACAGGATGGGATAAAGATTTCACCAACATACAATCTAATTTAACTGTCACTGCTCAATACACGCCAAACAAATATACTATCCAATATGATGCCAATGGCGGCACAGGTTCTATGACTAATACTCCCACAACTTATGATGCAGATGTTACTTTGCAGACTAACACATTTAGCCGAGAGGGTTACATGTTCCTTGGTTGGAATACACACGCATCTGGTCTAGATATTTTTTATGATGATGGGGCAACTTTCAAATTCCTTAACCCTGATGACCTGACACTATATGCACAATGGGTGCAATATGGTGGAGTACAAAAAGAACTCGTTTCAACTGGCCCATACACAATAGATGACACAGTTACGTACCTAATTACTTACACACTTCCAAACGGCGTTAACAACATTAACTCTTTTAAAATCATAGACACCTATCCTTTTGCTGTGTTAACTTATGTTGACGCTACTGTAAAAATTGACAACGACGCACTTATTGACGTATCTGAAGATGCTAATGCTGGTGTAGTTACTTTCACAATTGACCCATCGGATCTTACTTCTGAGGGTGTAGTGACAATTGAACTTAATTTCAAAGTGATAAATGTTGATACTGGTATTTCAAACACAGCTGAAGTTTTTATTAATGATAAATCTATAGGTACAGAAAATGAAATTCTCTACAAGGTAACTTATGATGCAAATTATCCAAATGACCTTGGTTTGGGCGTGGTACCTGTGGATGAGTATCTGTATGTATCTGGTGATATTGTGAAAATACTTGGCATGGAAAATCTTGAAGCTGATGGCTATGTGTTTGCCGGTTGGAGTCTTACAGAGTCTGGTGATGTAATTACTTCGTTTGAAATTTATAATGACGAAACACTGTACGCACGATGGCTACCAATTGAGCTTTTCCGTATAAATACAGTGGAAAAACGAGTTAGTGGACCTGACTCATATAGTGCGAATGGACTAGTACTTTTTGTTGTCAAGTATACATTACCATCTGACATAATATTTTATGATTTCTCTATTGTCGATCTTTGGATCCCTAATGATGGTTTTACTCCTCATACAGGCTATTCTTTGTTGATTGGTGATAAACTCGTTGAGGAGTCAGCTGTCACTAATATGATTGATGATGGACATTTTATTATTATACTTGATGATCTTAGTCTCCTTGAAGGTAATGCTGATATTACGTTTCTTGTTGATTTCACTATAGATAGTGTTGCTTCTAGTATTTCGAATACTGCTATAGTGAATATTAATCATGCGCCTGTTGGTAGTGATACGGCTTATTTGCATAAACTGTCTTATGACCCAAATTATCCAGATGATGCTACGAATCCTAGTGGTGATGTGCCTGAGACTAAGTTGTATGTATCTGGTGCTACGGTAGACGTGGAGCGTAATCCAGGTGACCTTGTGGCTGATGGTTACGTGTTTGCTGGTTGGAGTATCGACAAGGATGGCCCTGTGCTTACAGAGTTTAATATTGATGATGAAACGACATTGTATGCAAAGTGGAAGCCTCTTAGTGAATTTAAACAGGTATATAAAACAAGTGTAAATACTTCTGCTACTCCGTTTAACATGGATGATCCAGTACAGTTCCTTATTGATCATCCATTGGAAACTGATATGACTTATACCTCTTTTACTATTATTGACACATGGGTTCCTGCTGAAGGACTTACCTACACCGGTTATACGTTGAAGGCCTATATTCAGTCGGAGTGGGTCGATATTGGTGGCTATGTAACTGATTGTGATATTTCTGAAGGATCTGTTATATTTACAATTGATCCTATGGGCTTTGTGGGTGCAAGTAGAATTTATCTTTACGTTGATTTTGATTTAGATAGTGTTGATGATAGTATTGTCAATACGGCTGAGATATACGTTAATGGTGTGTTTATTGGTAGTGGCGAGGCTGGTTTGTATAGGGTGACTTATGACCCAAATTATCCAGTTGGTGCTACGGGGCATGGTGATGTGCCTGTGGATGATCAGTTGTATATGTTTTATGGTAATGTACTGCTGAAGGGCAATGATTGTGATCTTATAGTTGAGGACTATGTGTTTATTGGTTGGAGTTTTTATGATAGTGGTCCAGTGTTTGATGACTTTGTATTTTTGATTCAAGATACTACCACATTGTATGCACAGTGGATGCCTGTTGAAGAATTTGACAGTTTAACTAAAGATATTATTGGTTCTGGCCCACTTGAACAGGATGACCCGATTGAGTATTTAGTTACATATGAGTTGCCAGCTGGTATATGGTTTGAATCGTTTGAGATTGTTGACACATGGAATCCTGCAAACGGTCTTAATTATGTTGGTTATGAGTTAAAAATTGGAGACACACTTGTTGCTGACAAATTAGATGTGATACAAGATGTGGGTAAAATTACTTTTAGGGTTAATGATCTTGGTCCTTATGATGTTTCTTCTGATTTTCCCGTTCTTAATTATCCTTCAGTTTTTGATAATGGTGCAACACTTTCTCTTATGATAAAGTTTACTTTAGCAGATACTTCCGAAGGCATTGTTAACACAGCTAAAGTGATAGTTAATTGTGTAGAGGTAAGTGATAGCGTTGAGGCTTCCTTGTATAAGGTAACTTATAACCCAAATTATCCAGCGACTACAGATACTTCAGGCACTGCGCCTACAGATCCTAATTTATATGTTAATGGTGATACTGTAACGGTCGCTGATAACGGCGATTTAACAGTTGTTGGATACCGATTTGATGGTTGGTCCCTTACCCAAATTGGCACTATAGTAACTCATTTTGTTATCGAAAATAACGATGAAACACTTTATGCGCAATGGACCCGCGTTTATTCTCTTACGTATGATGTGACTAGTGGTGTTGATGGGACTGGTCCGGATGTTGAGGAGAATTTGTTGGATGGTGTGACTTATCCGTTGAATGTTGTTGATG
>WRNB01000032.1 GCA_009776805.1 Candidatus Bathycorpusculum grumuli
CTTTTTTTTGTTAAGTGTTTAAATTTTATTGTGTTTGAACTGTGTGTGGTCAATGTTTTTTGTAAGGTATTTGTTTGTTTTTGTGGTGTGTTTAGTTAGATTTTTTAGTGGGTTGTTTGTGGTGTTGTTAGATGTTTTATGTTTTTTTGGCGTTTTTTTATTTGGTGTTTGTTGTTGTTTGTTGTTTTGTTTTGTTTTTTTGTGTTGTGTTGTTTTGGTTTTTTGTTTTTCTTTTTGGTATGTTTTTTACTGGTATGGTATAAAGTAATCAAACTGCATAGATCTGTTGTATATTGGGGCATTGTCAAAATATTTTTTGTTTACGTTATATTTATGAAACATGTTAATTTATAAATATGTATTTCAATTAATTATGTATATTTTGAAAGAAAATTGGTACGTGTTTAGCTTTTAGTGGAAAAATGGTTCTTTCTTTCTTTCTCGTCTTAAGTTGAGATTTAAACTTTGTTATTCTTGTTTAACAAATATGGGTGATACATGCGTGTTTATGTGTGCATGTTCACGCGAGTTAAGCACATACTAGTTTTTGGTAGTTTATGGGGTTAAGTTTGTACTTCGTTTAGTGTGTGTTATGTGTTGTGGTTTTTTATGTAGATTTGAGTGTGTAGTTATGTTGGTGCCCATTTAAAATAGTGAAAAGCCGATAGGTTTTTATTTGAACAATGTGTATACTTAAATCAATTGGATTTAAAGAGGAAATAATATGAGGGATTGTCACCTCCATAGCTGGGATCGACGGGTACTTATTCTATAACTTTCCCAGATATATCTCTATAATTATTCCGTGTTTTTTAAATAATCTTTATACCATCAATAGTTTAAACGTTAATTTAACCTGTAGGAGACTGAGTTAATATGTCAAAAATGTCTGGTGCACAAGCACTTTTAGAATCCCTTGAACGACAAAATGTTGATACAATATTTGGAATCTTAGGTGGAGCTATCCTCCCAGTATATGATGCACTATGCGGTAACAAAAAAATCCGTCATATTCTGGCACGACACGAACAATGTGCTGCACATGAAGCTGAGGGTTATGCAAGGGCAAGTGGACGCGTTGGCGTGTGCATGGCTACCAGTGGTCCTGGAGCTACAAACCTAGTAACTGGTATAGCTAATGCTTATATGGATTCTAGTCCAGTAATCGCTTTAACTGGTCAGATTCCAACATGTGGTGTTAACTCAAGTTACATGATAGGTAAAGATGCCTTCCAAGAAGCCGACATTCTAGGTATAACAACGGCTATTACTAAATACAATTATCAACCTCAAACACCAATAGAAATTCCCCAAATGGTTACTAATGCCTTCTATATTGCAACCACTGGCAGACCTGGTCCAGTGTTAATTGATTTGCCAAAAAATGTGCAATCAACTATTGCCGATATTGAGTTCGCAACCAAACCAAACATAAGAAGTTACAAATTACCTCAACCACCAGACTCAGCACAAATCAGTAAAGCAGCTGAATTACTTGTAAATGCTGAACGTTTAGTGTTATTGGTTGGAGGTGGTGTTATAACAGCAGGGGCATCAGACGAAATAGTTCAAATGTCTGATCTATTAATGGCTCCAGTTGCAACTACTTTTATGGGTAAAGGGGCATTTCCAGAGAATCATCCATTATCTTTGGGTAGTATAGGTATGCATGGTAATCCTGCAGCTAACAAAATAATATGTGAAGCTGATGTATTATTGGCTATTGGGACTCGTTTCTCTGATCGTGCAACCACTAATTTGGATACGTTTGCTAAGGATGCAAAGAAAATTCAAATTGATGTAGATGTGGCAGAAATTAACAAAAACATAGCGGTGGATTTGGCTATTGTTGCAGATGCTAAAGAATCGCTAAAAATGTTGTTGGTTGCCACTTCGAAGAAACTGAAGAAAGGTGAAGGTAAGGCTTGGGCTAAACGTGTTAAAGAAGTCAAAGAACAATTATGTCCGTTGTTGAAAGATAATTCATGTGGTTTGGTTCCAAAAATGTTATTATCTGAACTGCGTAAATTGTTGCCTCAAAGTAGTATAGTTACAACTGAGGTTGGGCAAAACCAAATGTGGTCAGCTTTGTACATGCAAGCTTTACAGCCGCGAACTTTTATAAGTTCAGGTGGGCTTGGAACAATGGGTTTTGGTTTTCCTGCCGCAATTGGTGCAAAAGTTGCTTGTCCAGATCGTATTGTAATTGATATAGCTGGTGATGGTAGTTTTATTATGTCTGAGCAAGAATTAGCTTGTAGTGTAATGGAAGATATTCCTGTGATTGTACTGGTGTTGAATAATAGTGTATTGGGTATGGTTGCTCAATGGCAGCGAACACTTTATAATCGTCGTTATAGTGCTATAAATCTAGGTAAGAGTCCTGATTTTGTGAAATTAGCTGAGGCATATGGTGCACAGGGTATCCGTGTAGCATCAATTGATGAATTTCAAAAAGCAGTAAAAACTGCGTTAACCAGTAAAGTTACAACGGTAATTGATGTGCCTATTAGTTCAGAAACTGATGTGGTGCCATTTGTGCCTCCAGGATTTGGATTACCTGAACAGAGAGGGGACTACTAATGATGTCTGAAAAAATTAAAATTATATCAGTTATAGTTGAAAACAAACCTGGTGTATTGCATTTAATTGCCAATTTGTTCAGACGGAGAAATTTTAACATTGAAAGTATAACTGTAGGTGCTACTCAGGATAAAGACATTGCTCGTATGACCATTACAGTAAACGCAGACGAAAAAACTTTCGAGCAAGTAGTCAAACAAGTTACCAAACAAATCGACGTCATAAAAGTTGAAGCACTAGAACAAGGTAATTTTGTCATGCGTGAATTAGCACTAATAAAGGTCGAAATCACCGATTCTAAAAAACGCTCTGACGTAATTAACTTTGTTAACGTTTTTCGCGGCAAAATAGTTGACATATCGCCATATAGTTTAACTGTAGAAATCACTGGTGAACCTAATAAAATCGATGCTTTCTTAAACCTGATGAAAACTTTTGGTGTCCTTGAAATTGCAAGAACAGGAATAACCGCGCTATCACGAGGTGCCAAAGTTATTAAGATAGACGAGTAAAAAAAATTGACTAATGGAAAGGCTTAACTCTCTCCGCTTTCAAATTTGAGACACACTAATTTAAAGAGTTAATCTTTCATATTTACTTAATACATAAAAATAGACTAAAAAAGGAAGAAACAACATGAACATTACCGAAAAAATCTTGGCTAAAGCATCAGATAAAAAAGTAGTCTCTCCTGGAGATATTGTGGACACAAATGTTGATGTATTGATGACTCACGATCTAACAGGACCTTTAGCTGTAGAATCATTCAAAAAAATTGGTGCAGAAAAAGTCTGGGACAGCCAAAAAATAGTGATAATTCTAGATCATCAAATACCTGCTGAATCAATAAAAGCTGCAGAACTCCATAAAACAATGCGACAATTCGCCAAAGAACAAAAAATACGCGTATATGATGTAGGTCGTGGTGGCATTTGTCACCAAGTTATGCCTGACCAAGGCCATGTAACCCCTGGTACAGTGATTGTTGGTTCAGACTCTCATACATGTACTTATGGTGCTTTTGGTGCTTTTTCCACAGGTATCGGTTCAACAGAAGCAGCTGCAGTTATGACTACAGGAAAAATTTGGTTCAAAGTCCCGCAAACCATTAAAATAAATGTCAATGGGTCATTCGCCAAATACGTCACCCCAAAAGACTTAATCCTAAATGTGATTGGTAAATTAGGTGTTGATGGAGCAATATACAAAAGTGTAGAATTCGCCGGTTTAACTATACATGAAATGAGTATAGCCGGCAGAATGACCATATGCAACATGGCAGTTGAAATGGGTGCAAAAAACGGCATAATAGAACCAGATAACATAACAAAACAATATCTGCAAAACAAAATCAAAAATATGCCTGACTTTTTAACCTTACAAAGCGACATTGACGCGCAATATGAGCAAATAATAGAATTCGATGTTTCAAAAATGGAACCGCAAATCGCTTGTCCATCATCAGTTGACAATGTTAAGCCCATATCAGAAATCAACGAAATTCCAATTGATCAAGCTTTTATTGGTTCATGTACTAATGGCCGCCTAGAGGATCTAAGACTGGCTGCCCAAATTCTAAAAGGGAAAAAAATCAAAGATGGTGTTCGAGCATTAATAATTCCTGCTTCACAAGAAATTTACAAACAAGCATTAATTGAAGGTTTAACTGAAATTTTTACTGATGCAGGTGCAATTGTTTGTGGTTCTGCATGTGGCCCATGTTTAGGTGGTCATATTGGATTGTTAGCAGCAGGTGAGACATGTATAAGCACAAGCAACCGTAACTTTATCGGTAGAATGGGTAGCACACAAGCTAATGTTTACTTATCTTCACCAGCCGTTGTTGCGGCCTCAGCGGTAACAGGTAAAATCACAGATCCAACAAATTTGGAGGTAAAACAATAATGGAATCTAAAATTTGTGCATCCACTATAAAATTTGGAAACAACATTGATACTGATGTTATATTGCCTGGAAAATATCTGATACTAGTTGATCCATACGAATTAGGAAAACATGCATTAGAAAGTTTAGATACTGAATTTGTTAATAAAGCAAAAGATGGCGTGATTCTAATTGGTGGTAAAAATTTTGGTTGTGGTTCAAGCAGAGAACAGGCTCCAATAGCATTAAAATATGCAGGTGTGAAATGTGTTATTGCAGAAACTTTTGCTCGTATTTTTTACCGTAATGCCATTAACATAGGTTTACCAGTTATTGAATGTCCAACAATTTCGGAAACTATAAAAACTGGTGATGAACTTTCTGTTGATTTAGAAACAGGCAAAATTCAAAATTTGACTAATAACAAAATGGTACAAGGTACTATTTTACCTCCATTTGTCATGGAAATTTTGACCGATGGTGGTTTAATTGAGAATTTACGAAAAAGGCTGAACAAAAAATGACTGAGTACAAAATAGCTTTAATGCCTGGAGACGGTATAGGACCCGAATTAACTGAGGCAACACTGAAAATTTTAGAAGTAATACAAGAAAATTTTAACATAAACCTCAACTTGTTACAAGCTGAGGCAGGTGATGCTACACTTAAAAAAACAGGTGTTGCATTGCCAGAAAGTAGCTTGAAAGTCATTCGTGAATCACATGCTTGTCTAAAAGGTCCAGTAGGTGAAACCGCGGCAGATGTAATAGTTAGGCTACGTTTATTATTTGATCTATATGCAAACATACGTCCAATAAAGGCGTTTCCAAACGTGCCTGTTGCTCGTTCAGATATAGATATGATTTTTGTACGTGAAAATACTGAAGATGTCTACAAAGGATTGGAATACAGTATAGGTAATGATGTTACTGTATGTTTGCGAGTAATTACACGGCAAAACTGCGAACGTATCGCAAAACGTGCATTTGAAACTGCAAGGCTTCGTTCAAAAAAGAAAGTCACCGTTATACACAAAGCGAATGTTATGCGTGTAACTGATGGTTTATTTAAACGTGTGTGTCAAGAGGTAGCTCAAAATTATCCGGACGTTAAATATAACGAAATGTATGTTGATGCTGCAACAATGCATTTAATTCGTACTCCACAAGATTTTGATGTATTATGTACTTGTAACATGTTTGGTGACATCTTATCTGATGAAGCTGCACAATTAATTGGAGGATTAGGCATGGCTCCAGGAGCAAATATTGGTGACAATTTTGCATTATTTGAACCCATACATGGTTCAGCTCCTGATATTGCTGGTAAACAAATTGCAAATCCTGTATCCATGATATTATCTGCAAAAATGATGTTGGATTGGATAGGTGAACGGTATAATGATTTTAAATGTCTAAAGGCTGCTGAAGCAATAGAGAAAGCCACAGTACAAACTTTGATTAATGGTATAGTTGTTCCAGATTTAGGTGGAAAAGCTTCTACAATACAAATGGCAGAAGCGATTGCTGCCGCACTAAAAATTTAGGTCGTGAAAATATGGCACAAAACCATCGTGTTATAAAAATTTTAGACACAACTTTACGTGATGGAGAACAAACTCCTGGTGTTTCTTTGACTTTAGAAGATAAAATAGAAATCGCTCAGCAACTAAACAAACTTGGTGTTGACATAATTGAAGCAGGTTTTCCTAGTAGTTCAGAGGGTGAACGTAAAGTTGTAAAAGAAATAAAAAAGATGGGTTTGCGTTCCAAGATTTGTGCGTTATCTAGGTGTACAAAAAATGATATTGATGCAGCTTTGGATTGTGATGTGGATTTGATTCACATATTTATTCCCGCATCGCCCGTACAAATGAAGTATGCCGTAAACATGACTCCTGAACAGGTTTTAAATGCTGCAATAGAATCAATCCAGTATATCAAAAAACATGGTGTGAAATGTGAATTCTCGCCTATGGATGCTACACGTGCTGAAACTTTATTTTTACATCAACTTTGCAAAGCTGCACAAGATGCAGGAATGGATAGTTTGAACATTCCAGATACTGTAGGTTGTATGATACCTCGAACAACATTAGAGCTATTTAAAAATTTGAAATCTGTCATTAATGTTCCACTTAGTGTTCATTGTCACGATGATTTTGGTTTAGCAGTAGCTAACAGTTTGGCTGCAGTTGAAGCAGGTGCAGATCAAGTTCACGTTGCTGTCAATGGATTGGGTGAACGTGCAGGTAATGCAGCATTAGAAGAAGTAGTTACAACTCTGCATATGGTTTATGGTTATAAGACAAACATAAACACGCGTCTATTATATAGTACCAGTCGTATGGTTTCATCGTTAAGTGGTGTTTTTGTACAGGTTAACAAAGCTATAGTTGGTGAAAACGCGTTTGCTCACGAATCTGGTATTCACACAAGAGGTGTAACTGAACAGCCTTTAACTTTTGAACCGATTAGTCCTGAATTAGTTGGTAGAACTCGTAAACTTGTTGCTGGTAAATTGGCAGGGACGCGTGGTATTCAAGTTGAATTAAACGAAATTGGTTTGCATCCAAACGAAACGCAGTTGGTAGAAATTGTTCAACGTGTAAAAGAACTTGGTGACAAAGGTAAACTGGTGACAGATGCAGATTTAATAGCGTTGTCTTCAGCTGTTATGGGTCAAGTAATTGGTGAAGAAAAAATTGTTGATTTGTGTGATATAGCAGTTATGACTGGTATCAAAGTTATACCCACTGCTTCGGTGCGTTTAGCTTTTGACGGAAAAGAGTATGTGGCTGCTGAAACTGGTGTAGGTCCAGTTGATGCCGTATTAAAGGCTATTCAAAAATTGACTAATAATTTAGGTAAAATTAAATTAAGTGAATACCGTCTTGAAGCAATTACCGGTGGTTCAAATGCTGTTGCTGAAGTTGTCATCAAAGTTGAAGACGAAAACGGTAATATGGTTAGTACGCGTGCTATACGTGAAGATATTGTTATGGCATCTGTCGAAGCAATGATAAATGGTATAAACAAGTGTTTATTAAAAAATCGTAACAAAGGCAAAAAACAATGAAGGTAACATATCAAGGAGAAATTGGTGCCTACGGCGAAATGGCGGTATACAAATTTTTTGGTAACAAAGTAGAGCCAATACCATGTAAAGATTTTCGTGATGTGTTCGAATCTGTAAAAAATAATACAGTGCCAAATGGTGTTGTACCAATCGAAAACTCAATCGAAGGTAGTGTGAATCAAAATTATGATAACTTCTTAATTTATGACTTAAAAGTATGTGGAGAAGTTGCAGTTAAACTTGCACATGTTTTGATTACAAATCATGAAATAAATTTTGAAGACATACAAACTATTTATTCCCATCCACAAGCAATAGGTCAATGTCGAAATTATATAGAAAAACATAAATGGGAAATTGTGCCAGCATATGACACCGCTGGTAGCGTTAAAATCATCAAAGAAAAACAGCTACTTACTGCAGCAGCAATTGCAAGCGAAAAAGCAGCTGACTTTTATAACATGAAAATCGTAGCACGTGACATTGCTGATAACCCATCAAACTATACACGTTTTCTTGTTTTGTCACACGATGATGCAGCCCCAACAGGTGACGATAAAACCAGTATTATTTTCTCAGCTAAACACGCTCCTGGAACACTCTACAATGTACTTGAAGAATTTGCATCAAGAAACATCAACTTAACACGAATCGAATCTCGACCAACAAAAACTACTGCTTGGCAATACAATTTTTACCTAGACTTCGAAGGACACCGAACTGAAAAACGATGCACTGAAGCATTGCAAGCTCTTGAAAAACATGTAACATTTATAAAAATTTTAGGCTCTTACCCAAGAATCATTTAATTTCCTCTTTAAGCAAGTACCAAAACTCAAAATTGTTTATTTCACCATTTTTTCGATTTTTTCATGTATGTCTTTTGGTTTTATTACTTTACCACAATGTTTACAAATTAATAATTTGCCTGTTTCTGGAATATCGTTCATTTTATCACATTTAGGACAATTAACTGCTAACATCATTATACCGCTTGCTTTAAGAAACTGATTTAAATCAGCAAAATTTTCTCCAGCAATTTCTATAGCCGGAGTTCGCGACACGGCAGCTTCAAAAACATCAATAGCGCAGTCTTGACACAACTTTTTACCTTCATACTCTGGAATTTTTCTTTCTTTACCAAAATAAGATGCACCAAAAGCCATCCACCTGATATAACCCTTCTTTAACTGCTTATTCCAAAAAACCATTTTTTCTTCGTTCCACAAAAGTTCTTTCCCACACTTAGCACAGTTGCCCATAGTCATCACTTGTTATTAATTTTGATTAGTAGTAATTAGACATTTTGATTTATAAAAATAGTTTTTAAATGAAGACTTTGTAGGTGATTATTCTTCTGTTGATTGGAGCATTTTGTACATTGTTTCATAGCTTTTATTATAGTCTTTGTCGTTTTTAGCAAGCTTCGCTTGAAGTCGTTCTACTCTTGATATGATTTCGTTTGTATTTTTGTTTTTCATCAAATCTAACCACGATTGTGCATTTTGAATGAAGAGTTCTTCTACTTTACTTAAGCCTGATAGTTTGGTTTGAATACTAGCGTAAAGATCTGGTGTTTCTTGTGCTGTGGCTTCTGCAAAGGTGAAAAGCATGCGATATGTAGTGCCAGCAAGTTTTTTTGACTCTTCAAAATTTTGTTGTGCTAATAATGTTTCACAAGCGACTAGTCCGATGAAATGTGGTAAACCTAAAATGATAGACATAAATTCATCATGTTTTTGAGGTGTCATTATAGTTACGTTAGCACCCTCTTTTTCAAGCCACTGTTTATATCGCTCTGCACAGTTTTCTTCTTGTATGTTGGTTGGAGTGAGTACATAAGTTTTATGGGCTATGCCGTTGCTGCCTGGACCAAAAATTGGGTGTGTACCTAAAACTGTTGCTTCTTTGATGTATTGATGCATAATGTTAACGGGGTGTTCTTTGATAGAGCAAATATCCATTATTGTTTGTCCTTTATGGGTGTTTGGCGCGATTTTTTTAACTATTTCTTCAAAAGAATTTATGGAAGTGCAGATAAGAATGTTATCTGCGTTTTGTACTGCAGTTTGAAAATCTGTGGTTGTTTCAATTTGCAGTTCATCTCTGGGTTTAACCAATTTTTCAGCTTTACGGTCAACAAGAATTATGTCATCGCCTTTTTTTTTGCAGAATTTGGCAAACCATATACCCATTTTTCCTGCGCCGAGAATGGCTATTCTCATTTTACTTAGTTGCCTCACAGATTTTATTTAACGCTGTTTCTATTTCGTTGTCTGGCGCAGTTAAGCTTATGCGAAAGTGTTCAGGGTAGTCACCAAAACTTGTACCTGGTGCTACTGCTACGCCGCTGTCAAGTAGGTTAAGTGTAAATTTTTCTCCGTCTAAACCTTCACGTTTAGGGAACACATAGAAGGGTGCTTCTGGTTGGGTGAATTTGAAGCCTGCGGCACCTAATTTTTTAGCTGCTAGATCGGCGCGTTGTTTATATTTTGCTTTGATGTTGTTTGCGATTTGTTCGTGTAATTCTAAACCTTTCACTGCTGCGTCTTGAATGAAGACGGGGACATTGTTGAAAGTGATTTGATTTAGTTTAGTTACTTTATCTATAAGCATTTTATTTGCTATTATGTAACCAATACGCCAACCAGTCATGGTGAAAGTTTTGCTAAAACCGTTAGAGAGAATATGTTTAGAATCTGTGCCATAATCCAGAATACTCTTAGTTTTGTTAAATGCAATTGCGCCATACACTTCGTCGGAAAGTACAATTATGCCTTTTTTGTTGGCGATTTCAACAATTCCATCAAGAGTTTTGTCATCCATAATTTTGCTTGTTGGATTGTTTGGATTATTTAGAATGATCATTTTTGTTTCGTTATCAATTAAATTCTCAAGTTCATCTAAATTAACTTTCCAACCTTCTTCCATTTTTGTTTTAAGTAGTTTAGTTTGAGCTCCAATATTTTTAGCAATTAAATCATAAGCAGTCCAATATGGTGTGGGAATAATTATGTTGCCACCGTTTTTCATGGTTAAAAACATGGTGCTAAAAATAGCCCATTTTGAACCTGGAGTTATAACAACGTTTTCTGTTTTTACGCAATGTGCCTCAGCAATCTTTTGACGTAATCCAAGTTCGCCATAAGCAGATGAATACTTGGTTTTACCTGCTTTCATTGAGGCATAAGAAGCTTCAACAATTTCAGGTGGTGTAGACATATCGGGGTCGCCGAGGTTTAATCGAATTATCTTTTTTCCTTCACTTTCTAGTTTTAATGCTTTCTCGTTTATTTCGTACAGCATAACATTGTCTCTCCGTTAAGCGTTCTTTCTATTTTTGAATGTCACTGCATATATTAACTATTTCGCGATAAAGCAACTCAATCTGTGTAGGGTTTAGTTGAAATTCAACTGCTATATCTTTAACTTTATCGTAAACTTCTTTCTCTCTACTGTGATCACGTATAGGTAAACCCTGTTGTTTTTTATGTTCACCGATTTTCCGACAAATCGCAACACGCTCACTTAATACTTTTAAAATTTGATAATCAATCACATCTACTTGTTTACGTAATGTCTGAAGATCTTCCAACAATATTTTCTCCTTCTCTAATCACTTTAGAAATGTAACCTGCACGTATTAAATGATCAACTAATGTTAACGCTACAGCTGCTTCGATTACTGGTACTGCTTTAGGCACAATACATGGATCATGTCTGCCCTTCACATTTAACATAGTTTCTTCCATAGTTGAAAGGTTAACAGTTTTTTGTTCCATGCTTATAGATGGTGTAGGTTTAATTGCAACTCTAACTATAATTGGCATACCACTACTTATACCTCCCAAAATACCTCCAGCATTATTCGTAACCGACTCTACACATTTATTTTTTAATATGAATGCGTCGTTATTTTGAGAACCCAACATTTCAGTCGAAGCAAACCCAGCACCAAACTCTACACCCTTCACAGCAGAAACTCCAAATATTGCCTTAGCCAAATCAGCATCCAACGCATCAAATAATGGATCTCCAATTCCCTTAGGCATGTTTAAAACAACACACTCAATTATTCCACCTACACTGTCACCTGCACTTTTAGCTGCAACAATGGTTTCTTCCATCTTTTCGTTACAAACTAAATCTGGACACCTTGTAACAGCTATGTTACGGTTTTTACGAATTTCGTTAACACTAAATCTTTTTTCAGACCTAATTTTACCTATTGCAATAGTGTAGGCTAAAACGTCAATGTTACATCGACATAAAAGTTTCTTGGCAATTGTTCCTGCCAATATCATGGCAACTGTAACACGACCTGAAAATCTTCCTCCCCCACGATAATCATTAAAACCGCCATAACGAATACGAGCTGAATAATCAGAATGACTAGGCCTTGGAACATCTTTAATTTGATCGTAATCAATAGAATTAACTTCTTTGTTATCCACTGTTATTGCAATGGGTGCACCAGTAGTTTTACCGTTAAACACACCGCTCAAAATTTTAGCTTTATCTTTTTCAATTCGAGTTGAAACAATTTTAGTTTGTGTTGGAATTCTTTGGTCAAGTTCTTCTTGAAAATCTTCTTCAGAAATTGACAGTCCAGATGGACAACCATCAATAAGTACTCCAACATGTTTACCATGACTTTCACCAAACGTGGTTACAATGAATTCTTTACCTAACGAGTTCCCCACCAATAATTTCCACTCCTATATTTGTTAAATCAGCGTAGAAAGACGGATAAGACTTTTTGATACACTCAGCATTTTCAACTGTTGTTTTTCCTTTTGCACGTAGAGCCGCAACGCTACAAGACATGGCTACACGATGATCATTATGTGGATTAACAACTACACCCTGTAGTTCACGAAATCCCTTAATGGTAAAACTTGATTCATCCATACTAATCAAAGCACCCATCTTTGTTAACTCCTCATGAACAGTAGCTAAACGGTCAGACTCTTTAAACCTTAATCTTTGAGCATTAAAAATTTTTGATACACCATCTGCATAACAAGTTAACACTGCACAAATCGGAACAAGATCAGGAATATTTTTCGCGTCAATATCAACTGCTGTTAGCAAACTATCGACACCTTGAATTTTTACGCCATATTCACAGACTTCCACATTGACTCCCATATGCTTAAGAATATCCAAAATTGCCATGTCACCCTGTACTGTTTTGCAGTCTAAATTATTTATCTGCACTTTTGAATTCGTAATAGCTGATGCAGCTAAAAGAAACGCGGCAGAGGAAAAGTCACCTGGTACTTGACAATCAACCTGTCTAAAAATTTGTCTGCCCGGAATATAGATGTGACGATAGTCCTCACTTATTTGTATCTCTATATGATGTTGGGCAAGAACTTTTTTGGTCATTTCAACATAATCTTTTGACTCCAACGGCGTTGTAATTTGAATTTCAGTATCTGCCTTAGCCATTGGACAGGCAAACATTAAACCACTGATAAATTGACTGCTCACATCACCAGGAATACTGGTTTTTCCGCCAGCTATACCTTTTCCCTCAACAATTATGGTTTGATGTCCATTAATTTGTTTTTGATACGCCTCTACGTTAAGCATTTTAAGACTTGAAAGTAACGGTTCAATTGGTCTACGTGCAAGCGAACTAGACAATAAAAATGTTGATCGTCCCAAGGCTAAACCTGCAATAGGAAGCATAAACCGTAAAGTTGCACCTGATTCACCAACATCTATTAAATCACTTGAAGTCTTTAACACGTTTGTACCTTGAACAGTCCAGTAACTTTCAGTTTTTTGTACTTGAGCACCTAAAGCAGTAATTGCTCGAAAAGTAGCTTGCGTGTCTTCTGACAAAAGTGGTTTTATAACTTTACCAGTACCCTCAGAAAGTGCAGCTGCTATAAGCATGCGTTGAGTGTAGGCTTTTGATGCTGGCGCATTTAAAACGCCCTGCAGCTTATTTGTTGGTTTAATCGTTACATCAACCATTATGTTAACACCTTGGCTTTTTCATGGTTCAACTTTGTTTGTATGATTTCCCCTTCATAAGTCTGCCAAACTGCTTTAACTTGTTCTACATAATCTTTGGAGACAACAGCAGTAGTTGTAGGTCCTTTACCACATAAACCTGCTGCTTTTGCTCCAGCAGCCAATGCGTCTGTGGCAACTTTAGTGTTAAATCCAAACGCAGTTGAATAACATTGACCGTTTAATGTTAAAGCCTCCCAAGGAAATCCATTTAAAACCATATTGTAGGCTGTCTCAATTTGTGGTTTAAACACCAAAAGATTACTGATGTCAGTATTTATAGTGTAAAATTTCTTTGGAGGAACTTGAAATAAAATAACATAATTTTCAGTTAACATATCTTGTTTGATAAGTTTATTATTTAAATTATCTGTAATTACTAAACCACCAAAATACGACGCACACGCATCATCAAACGCGCCTGTTAAAGTAACCTTTGCCTCAAAAGCTGCTGAAACACCTAATTTTATAATATCCAAATCCTCAAGTGTCTCATCTAACGCATTTAATGTTGCAAGCACCACCGCATTAGTAACTGTGCTACTGCTCTTTAAGCCTCTGGCAATCGGTATGTTACTCCAAGTTCTTATTTTCGCTCCAAATTCTTTTTCTAAATTTAAATGTTTAAGTATAGTTGTAACAGTTTTCTGAATCAAAACAGAACTCTCTTCTAAGTCAGACGTAATTTCTGTCTCAATAATTTGTGGCTCGCTAGTTAGTTTTACTTGCGCTTTAGTGTAAAGATCAACACCAAAAGCTGCACCCTTTTTAGTAGCCATGGCGTTAACAATGGTTGCTGCGCCATGAGCTAATGCTAATGCTTCTCCTCGCATGCACTCTGCCTCTTGTTTAACTGTTCCAAAACTGCTTCTCTCATAACTTGTACTGGGGCTTTATGTCCAGTCCAAATTTCAAACGATGCTGCTCCTTGATAAATCAACATTTCCACTCCACTTATTACTTTAGCACCCACTACTTTAGCATCTTTAGCAAGTTTAGTTTCAACTGGACTATAAACTATATCCATAACAGTCAAATCAGATTTTAAACTACTTTGTGCAACTAAACTTTGCTCTTTGTACGGGTTCATCCCAACAGGTGTTGCATTAATTAAAATGTCTGTATTGCATATCTTCTCTGTAATAACACTTGGCGCAAACGAGTCTACACTGATTTTTTTGTTAAATTCCATTTTCAAAGTTTCTGATAACATTTTCACCTCAAAAACTGTACGATTGAGAATAACAAGCTCATCAACTTCATGAATTAACGCATAAGCAATGGCACGTGCTGCACCCCCTGCTCCAAGAAGTAATACCCGTTTACCATATGGATCTGCTCCATTTTCTTTAAGTGCCTTAAGAGCACCGATACCGTCAGTACTATAACCCAACAATTTACCCTCTTTACAATGGATGGTATTTACAGAGTTTAAACGTTTGACACTAGCATCTGTCCAATCTAAATACTGCACTACGGCTTCTTTATGAGGCATAGTAACATTTACCCCAACAATTCCTAAAGCTCGTATGCCTGATAGAGCATTAGTAACGTTTGAAGGCTTTACTGTAAAAGCGGTAAAAACAAAATCCAAACCTAACGTGTTAAACGCGGCGTTTTGAATTGTTGGACTTAACGAATGTTCTATTGGATCTCCTATAACTGCACAAAGAAATGTTTTCCCTGAGATACCCATTTTATTGCCTCAATAAAGAGTAGGCAGTTCTCATTTCATTTATGCTTATTTGTCCAAGCGCGGTTTCACTACCCTGTTCCAAAGAGGCAAAAGTAAAAAATGCGCCAAAAACAGGTGAAAGTAACCGTGAAATTTTCCCTTGTTCACCCATACAAAAACACACCAATTGAACTTTAGCAGCATTTTCTGAGACAAAATTAAGTGCAACAAGATTATCTTGTACTTGTTTTGCTGTACCCACTATTTTACAAACATCTGCACCGCTATCATTTTCCTCTTTTAAAATGCGTTGCATCTCTTTAGCAGTAAATGCGCCGTCAAATTTGTGGAAAGAAACAATGGTTTTAACGTTTAACTCTTTTAAATCTATAATGTATTCTTTTAACTTTAAAATTGTTAGATCTAAATCGATGTATTGAAAACCGCTTTTTGCGGCAGCTTTTAAAGTTTGCCAGCGTTGAGTTTGTGTACCTGTGAAGTTACCTCTTTCTTTTGGTAGTTTGTTTGTAGCAATAAGTGGAATTTTAGTTGAGGCTGCAAGTTCACAAAAGTTTTGTGTCTCAAAATTATCTAAACGTATTTCTATAAAGTCTGCTTTAGCAGCTTCAGCTTTCTCAATTAAAGTTAATGCTTCATTATTATTTTTTGGTTGTATTGAAACACAAATGTTAGAGGTCATTTTTCAATCACCGTTTCATTTGGCACGTTAATGCCAAAATGTCTGCCGCCTTTTGCTGCAAGATGAACTATTACTTCGTCGCCAGAGACAAGTTCAGTGACTGGTTTAGATCCTTTAGGTGTAACTACACGAATAGTTTCTGCGTTTTGCAGTATGGTTTTAATTATCTTGTCTTTAATTTGTGCTTCTATAAGTATTAATGGTCTAATTTCAATTTTTATTCTACCTACATTTGTTTTGTGTATTTTACCTTCGCGGTTAACAATTATTACTTCATCGCCTGCTTTGAATTCTTGAAGATAGCGTGTAGTTTGTAGATTGCCTAAAGTGTACATGGACAAGGAGCCCGCGTTAACTCTGAAAGGTCGTGACGCGACATACGGGTTTTCGTTAACTTCTGCTTCTACTAAAAATAAACCTGCGCTTTGACTGCCCGCAAGCATGCCTTCGCCTTGTGTCATTAAATCACAGGTGTCAACGCATACACGTGCGCCGTTACCGATTGGTTTAGTGGTAACAATTTTTGCAACAGTCATTTCAAGTTTTAAAGTTTCAGGTTTAACGATTGCAATCGTTTTCACGATTTCTTCTAATTGAGATGTTTTGAGTAATACGCCATCTGTGCCTAATTCTAACGTTTCAAGCGCAATTTTTGCTTCTTCAGCAGTAGTTACTTCAGCGATTAGTTTACTTTTTCCTTTGATGCGGGCAATAAGGTTCTCTAATGGAATAATACGCCAGTTTGTAGTACTAATTATTACATATTTTGCGCCTTTTTCAGCTGCTGCGGCAATCAAATTTTCTGTTGTTTTATCTGAAATGTTGATTTTTAGAATTTTATCCTGAATATATAGTTGCTCAAAATTTTCAATTGACGGTGATAGAATAGTGTGTTCTTGTTTTAATGATAGAAAAATGGCTTTATCGTCTTTAATTATAACATCACATTGTTCGATAAAATCGGTTGGAACGGTTTGTGTGCTGGGTTCTATCCAGAGTTCTTTCAAGATTTTTCACCAAGAATTTTTTGTGCCTGTTCCGTGGATGCGCCTTTATGAATTATGGCTGAAAGTGCTTTTACAATCAAAGCTTGGTTATCCCATTGGAATATGTTGCGACCCATTGAGAGTCCAGCTGCTCCTGCTTTAAGCGCATCGTTTGTGATTTGCAAAATTTCTTCTATAGTTTTGCATTTCTGACCACCAGCAATTAGAACTGGCACTGGACAGCTTTCTGTAACTTGTTTAAATGAGTCTATTGTTCCTGTATAGTTAGTTTTTATGATGTCTGCACCAAGTTCTGCACCAAGTCGAGCTGCGTGGGCTACTGCTTCAAGGGCGTGTTCATTGGCGATTTTTGGTCCTCGTGGGTACATCATAGCAAGAAGTGGTAAACCAAATTTATCGCATTCATTGGCTATTTTTCCAAGGGTTGATAACATTTTATCTTCATCTTGTGCACCTACGTTTACGTGTACTGAGACTGCGTCTGCACCAAGTCGTGTAGCTTCTTGTACGCTACAAACTTGGACTTTATTGTTCATGTTTGGGTTAAGATTTGACATGCCATTAAGCATTACAATTAAGCTTGTGCCTGTTGTGTCAACGGTTTTTGCAATGCCTTTATGAAGAAGGACTGCATCAACGCCGCCTTTAAGTAGTTGATTAATTGTTTGTTGCATGTTTGTGATGCCTTGGATTGGACCGCACGTTACACCGTGATCCATAGGTACAATTATTGTACGATTATCTTGCTGAAATATTCGTTTCATCCGTCTGTTTTTGCCTTGATTCACGTATTTTTATCTCCTTTATTTTGTTTTTAACGAATTTTTTATAAGATTTAAAGCCTTTTCTTTTTCATTCCAATCTACAAATAATAAAATACTTGAGGTAATGGTTAAAATGCCTGAAATATTGATACCCACATGTCTTAAATCTTCACTGATTTTTCCAATAATACCATGGGTTTCTTCAAGACCTACTCCACTGATTTGAATAAAAGCTAAATCTTTTTTGACTGCCATAGCTATTGTTTCTTTATTGTCAACTGTAATTTTATGAATCTGGTTGAAAAGTTCAACTGCATTGTTTCCTTGAGTAACATAAAATATAATAGAGTTAGTGTTCATTGACATACCAAGAAGTGTAGTGTATTGTCTTACTTTTTCGAACATTTCCATTATAATTCTAGTATTATTTGAAATACTTTCCCCTATAACTGTTATTTCAGCTACAGAGACCGAACTGGCAACTTCCGCATCAAGCTCCCACGATAATGCGTCTTTAATTAAAGTACCTGGCATGGTTAAGTCATCATGTTTGTTACTCATAACTTTAACGTCTATATTTTTCGGTTTATACCTAAGTGCTTTACTGTGAATAAATTTAGCACCTGAATCTGCTAAACCTACTAAAGTATTAACATTTATTTCTGATAAAAGCTTTGGACTTTGAATGATTTTAGGATCACTTGTCATTATACCCTCAGCGTCAGTGACAAGCACAATCTGGTCCGCATCAATACCTTCTCCTATAATGAATGCTGTAGTATCACTTCCACCCCTGCCAAGCGTAGTGATTTTACCATCTTTAGTTTTACCCACAAACCCTGCAATTACTGGTATTATGCCTTCCTCTACAAGTGGTAAAACTTGGCTCCTAACATTTTTATTACACTCTTCAAGATTAGGATTTGCATTTTGGAAAACGCCGTCAGTTATTATTGGCCATTTATCTTCCACAGGATCAAAGTAACACGCATTTACACCCCAATTACGTAGCGTAGCAGCAAAAATACGCACACTTGTTCGCTCTCCCATGGAAAGTATATCATCTAATTCCTGTTTTGACACTTTACAATTTGAAGTATTTTTAGCTGTAGTTAAAAGTGTATCTGTAGTTTTACCCATAGCTGAAACTACAACTGCAATTTTAATACCGCGCTTAGCTTCTGAAACAACAGATAACACAGCTTTCAGTAGTTTTTCAGGCTCTGCAAGACTCGAACCGCCAAACTTTACCACAATTTTTTTATAATTTTTCACATTTTCCATAACTTTACACCCAATACACGCCCAGAACATTTCAAACTCTTTAGTTCTGGGCTAATCAATACCATTTATAATAAAAGAAGTATTCAAAGCTACATTTCTGACCTTTTTTTGTGTTAACCTGAAGATTTATCATTTTGCTTCGAACCTGAAAAAAGGTTATAATTAAAAAATATAAGCCTTTCGGAAATAGGTTATGTTAACTTCATAGCGATAAATGGCCATGTTAACTTTCGGGTGCTAATAATCAAAAATAAATATTTTTCATGGGTTTGAATTTATTGTTAATTTTTGGATGATAACATTTATTCCTTTATGAATATTGTTTTGACCACATTATAATTTATGGTATAAATGTTTTAGTTTTCCTCTCGCTTACTTTGCAGTAAAGTGCCAACTTATCTGCTTAACATCACCATTACGATCCTTCTCCCAAACAACCAATTGCCCATTAAGCGTTTCAATATTTGGAATCCTCCTATCACAAACACTGCCTACTCAAAGCACTAAACAAGCACTCAGCGTACTTATTCAGTCGCAAATATAATGCAGTATTTTGCGACTTAAACACTATATGTAGTGATTTTTGATGGTGGAAAACAAAAATGTGACTAAAATACGAAAATTAACAGAGTTTATGCTTGCGGCAACATCGAAATTTTTAGTTTTGATTTCAAAAACAGATTCACATCGAGCTTTTTTACGACTAAATAATACGTTATTTTTTTGTGTTTGCTGTTCTTGTGTAGATAGTGTGGCGGCTTTGTTTATAAACTATTTTGACGCATAACCGAATTTTAAAAAGAAAAATTGTGATAAGGCTATGTTACAATTGTTTTTTTATTTGTTTATGTTGGTATGCAATAACTGCTATTAAAATTGCAATAATACAGGTAGCAACAAGAATTACCACTATATAAAGCGGTAAAGGTTGTTGCGGGGGATTGTAAGAATCTGATGTTGGCTGATTAGACAAGTTTGCTGTTTGTGAAGGCGATATTGATGAAGACCCATACAGTATAGTGAAAGTTTGAACCTTACTCCAACCACTTTCCGCCTCAATAGTCATTGTCCAGAAAGGCATTTTCCGTGGATACCCAATTACTGCTTTAACCCGAAGATCTATTTGAGTACCAGAGTCAAGCCTTACAAGACTGGTCAAAACAGTATAATCAGAATCTGACTGTTCAACGTACCCAATTTCTGACTTAGAATCTATTAAAGTGTGCCAGTCCTTATCATCCCCAAAATGACCTTTAACCTCAACTAAATAATAGAGGCGGTAAAGGTCATCAGATGGTGTGTAGGGTTGGTTTTTTATTGTAACTTGTAGCCAGCCGTCATTTACGTGGTAACCTGGTTCTGTTGTGGTTTCTCCAGTATATGGGTCTGTTGTTTGGGCTGGTGGTACATCGTAGGATTTGTCAATGAATTTTACGCTAAATTGTGGAACAGACGGTTTAGATGCGGCATACACATTAGTGCAGTTAACTGAAAACACCATTAAACTTGATAATGCCAAAAAAATGAGGATTGATGTTAAAAACTTGTTTATTTGTTTCATAGTAGTGTACCCAAGTTTAAGATGGGTTAAATAACTGTATATGGTATTTTGTGATATTGAATATATAAATGTGTTCTTTTTTGAAAAAAGAAAAATAAACGTTGAAATTTTTCATTATCTCTAATAGTTTAACGTTATAAGGAGTTATAGTTTGTTTTCGGTGTGTGTTTCCGTACAGTTTTGTGTTTGTAGTGTTGATAGTTGATTTTTTGACGGCGTTCAATTTTTTGGTAAGGTTGGTGGTGAAATTTTTTGTTTTCTTTGGAAACTAGTTACTGCTCAGCTGGGTATACATTTTTGGAGAATAAAGTTTTCACAGCAGGCAACAACGACTCATTACGCTTAGAAACCGTAGAAAGAAAACTACGAACC
>WRNB01000033.1 GCA_009776805.1 Candidatus Bathycorpusculum grumuli
TGGTTTTTCTCCTGCAAGGCTTGAGGGTTTGTCGGATCATTTGTGGTCTTGGCATGAATTCTTCTATTTTAAATAGGTATTCTAAATTAGGACACTACCAAACGATAAACTCAATAAATCAAAAACCCTGCGCGCATATACAACTTGGGGAATATAACGTGTCTAAAAATAAAAAGATACATCAAAGGCTAACTTAAATACCGTTCCCGGAACGCCATCCGTGAACATATGTAAAGTGATTTACTCACCTCCGTCTGACTATGCCAGAACTCAATTACACATATCACAAAGAGCATTAAAAATTTACATAAAAGTGTCAATCGTGTTCGACTCATTGAACGACCTGTTCAAGTTAGCTCGTAGCACCAAACAAAACCCCCTTAAACTAACATGTTTTACGCCTATTTACGCTATTGGAGTGATTTAATTTGAGATTATTTTTGGTGTTTTTTAGGTTTTGTTTTTGGTTCGAATTGTCGATTTAAAAATTCAGCTATACATTATAATAGTTAATTTGACCTACAATTTTTTGTGTTGCCCTAAAGATGACGACTGCCTGAAAAACAAGCTAAAGAACTTTGATGTTGTAAATAATTCTAAAAACTTACATTTTAAAAATATTTCCCATATTTTTAGCGTTAAAATATTTCCAAACTCATAGTTTTTAATTTTAACCTATACATTCAACTATTTTTCAGACAGCCCATAGTAGCTCAATTATATAAATGCGTTAACAACAAGTAAAATTCTGTGCAAAATATACAAAAACGCGTTTGCTTTATTTTGACTCAACCAAATTATGATAACTGGTGAACAAACATTTTGATCTCTTGAATATGTTTCATTTTTAAAACTGCTCTCGTATTTTGTTTGGTAATGTAGTCTTTTAACATCCAAAAAACATGTTCACGTACCTCTTGGGACGAACAACGTTTTTCGTAGCTAGTATATAGCTCAATAAAACGTAAAATCTGTTTTTTTACTTCAGAATTATCAATTTGTATTTTTTCAGGGTTGAAAATCCATGGATTGGTTCTTGCACCCCTACCAATCATGACAAACTCACAGCCTGTTCTGTTTAAAAGTTCAAGACCCTGTGGATAGCTTGTAACATCACCATTAGCTATAACAGGGATAGTTATTTTTTCTTTGACTTGTTTCATTATAGTCCAATTAACTTTTTTAGCAAGTTTTTGTTGCGCAGTTCGTCCATGTATACAAACTGCGGCAACTCCCGCGTTTTCTAAATTTTTGGCAACACTTACAGCAATTATTTTTTGAGCATCTATACCTATACGCATTTTTACAGTAACGGGTTTAACGGTTGTTTGTACCATTTTTCTTACAATGTTTTCCAGTAACTGGGGATTATTTAGTAAATAAGCACCGTATCCTTGAGCTAAAAATTCTTTTTCGCTACAGCCAACATTAAAATCTATAAGGTCGGCAAATTCTTCAACTTTTTTTATACTTTTTAGTATGGCATCTTCGTTGTTGCCAATTAATTGTACACTTACAGGTCGTTCAACATCTGTTATGTTAAGAAGTTCTTTTACCTCACGTCTGTTTTTGTTTTTAACAAACTCTACATCAAACATTTGGGTGTAGACTAAACCAGCTTTGTTTTCTTTACATAACATTCGAAAAGAAGTACAATTAACTGCAGCCATTGGAGCAAGAACAAAAGAGTTTGAAATGTCAACGTTTCCTATTTTCATCTTCTTACTTCCAAAACTATTTTTTCCGTAAATTTTCAGTTAAACCATTCAACATTATTGCCAACTATAATGTTTTTAATTAATGAGTAAACATATTTTTAAATTGTGTTAATATGCTACAAAAGTGTTTTTACGGCTTCGACAGTTCGTTTTAAAACTAAAGTAGCCGTATCTTGGCTGGGCCAACTGCCTAAACCACAATCAGGTCCAGTAAAAGTTAACAGTTCGCCATATTTTCTTTTAACATCAAGATAACGCTTACGTATAATATCAGTTGATTCAACAAGCTGTTCATTAGAGGGACTTTCAAAACCTTTTTCGCAAACTTCAGCCCAGATAGCATCAATATCTGTTCGAGTAATACCTACACGAATTTGCTTGTCAACCTCTTCAAGCATACTTTTTGTTACGTCATGTATGTTTCTTGGAGAAGCAGCATATTCAAAAGATAACACATCTAATCCTTTTACGTTAAACAGGTTGCTGATTCCGCTAGTAGAGTGTAAATGTATCTGTCGCGTTGGACCGTTAAAATTGTAAGCTTTTTGCAGTATTTCCACAACAAGTTCGGATGAAGCGGTCAAATTAGTATGACCATGGCTGGGTTCATCAATAGAAATTACCCGTGTTTCAATATATTTGTTATTTAAAATAGCGTTTTTGGCGAATCTGTTGATTGTTTCTGCAAACCCTTCTAATACATCGGGATAAGCTATAGTGCCAATTTCATGTAAATACTGTTCAATAGGTCCAAAAACGCAGACACGTAACAAAATTTTTTTGTTAAATTCTTCACTTAACTCTTTAGCATACTTGTTAAGTACATAAATTTCAGGAAGTACGGCCTTATTGGTCTCGACAACAAATGATCCTTGCGCCATTGCTTCACGTATAGCATCTCCAATCTGGCGTAAACCATCAAATTGTTGTGGAAAAGTGATAACATCCAAACCACTTGTTAACTTTTTCCGAAAAGAGTCTACAATCACTTGGCAAAAATTTTTTTGCGTAAATTCGTCTACAGTTGGATCTTGTTTGTTTATAATGGCTTCACGGGTTTTCAGGTAAGCTTGTACAAAAGTTTCTCTGTTAACACTTTTAGGTAAAGGAAAACTGCCAATGTCATCAATTAGCGGATACATAAATAAAAAAAGTGCATAGAGTCCTATTAAATGTAATGTATGAACCCGTAAGAAGCATTACAGTGCTTACAATTTTAGCATCAAATACTTATATTATCCAAATTATCTTGATAATATGAGGGATTTACCTTTGATCTGTCTTGTGCGGAAATAATTTCACTCCCATATAGTGTCACATCTATTAAGTAATTAGAGTGTTGTCGGGTATAAACGTTTTAATTTAATGTCTTTTCGCTATTTTAGGTGAGTGAACATATCAATCCTTCTCTAAACTTGTTCCTATTCTCCAATATGTTCCATACCACTATTACGTCATAACAAAGCTTGCTGATTCTACCCACATATTTTAGCGAAGAACCTAATTTTTAGTTGTATGTGTTGGTTTGCGATGGTTTGCATTGTCCATCGTGAGCGGCCTTGGGGTGGTTGTGAGCAGGCTATGGTGCAGATGTGGGCTTCGATTTCGCCGGTTATTTTGCGGTGGTAGTTTAATTGTTTTTTTCGGCCCAATGCTGCTTCCATTCCTTCTGTGGTGAAGTGTTGGCTGTTGTTGTTTTTGTTGTGGGTGTTGTGTTGTAGGTTGTTTGTGTGTGGTTGTATGTTTAGTGTTTGTTTTTTGGTGTTTGGTTTAGTTTTAGTAGTGTTTGGGTGTGTTTTATGTGGTAGTTTTTTTGTTTTTTTGTGTGAGGTTTTTTAGTTTTTCGCGTTCTTGTTGTGTTAATTCGTAGCTCAGATTGCATAACAGTCTCAATAAAATTTCCCAAAAACACAATAGGTGGGTGTATATGAGTGTGTAGAAGCTATACATAGTGTTTGGTAATGATGTTTCTAATGTTTTTGTGTAGTTTGAATTTTGTAAAAAATAGTATTCATTTATTTTAAATGGTACAATTCTTAAGTTAGTCTACTGTATAATAATAGTCTTCATGGTGCACTTAATTTGTGTGAGGCTGAAACTCCT
Organism: Candidatus Bathycorpusculum grumuli; assembly: GCA_009776805.1. Taxonomy (GTDB): domain Archaea; phylum Thermoproteota; class Bathyarchaeia; order Bathyarchaeales; family Bathycorpusculaceae; genus Bathycorpusculum; species Bathycorpusculum grumuli. Next base: position 3,822 of record WRNB01000033.1, read on the forward strand.
AAATGGTGTTTGTTGGTCGTTTGTGGTCTGAGGTGGGGTTGGGTATAGCTGTTAAACAGTTTTGGTGGTGAGCATAGTGAGTTATGATATATGTTTTTAGAGGGTGAAATTATTTTGGTAAGAGACACAAAGCCAATGTCGCCGATACACATATATGTGTGATACGCATTAGTCTGGGATGCTGTTACTATAAAGCTTAATACAGTTTGAAAGGGAATATTATGAGTACAGAAACAAAAAATGTAGTGTTAAAATGTATTACAATAATATGTGTTGTGCTTATAATAGCTGCAAGTGCATATTACATTGCAGGAATGGTAATACGTGAAATAAAACCAGCTGATAGTGCCAACATTATTATTTTGAGGACTACAGACCGAACGATGTATGAGACATATCATTATGTTGATGTTGTTGTACATAATGAAGGAAACCTGTTAGGGTACGCCGTTATAGCTTGCCAGTTTACAGCTAGTGAAAACAATGGAGACTTATTGCAAGAACAAATAGTCACATTAGAACCAGGAGAAACACAGGTATTGACGTTCACAAAATCAATTTATGGCACTTGGGACTATGTAGTGTACGTGAAAAGTAGTATGTAATTAACTCTAGATTTTGTTTAGCTCATATCCTAAATTAAGTTAAATAGCCCTTACTAATTATTATCATTTTAGCTTTTTTGTTTGCGCAAATATATATTTTTTACATTTTTATTCACAAATTTTGATTGTTTGACAATGTTTATGTAAGATTTAAGAACACAAAAACAATAAGCACTAAAACCTAATGGCAATTCTCTTTTGAAAAACTAAAAAATCATAACCAACCCAACAACAATGACAAAACTAATACAAAATTTCGAAATAGTACACTTTCCAATAAACTAACTACAATAAATACACAAAAATAAACACTTACACCCAATACATTAAATGTATCTTTTTAACACTACAAAAAAACAAACAATACAATTATATAAATTCGTTAACCATCAAATATAACCCATTAACTACAAAATATTACAATCAAACAAAGAAAAAATTTTAACGTAAACGAGTTTTTTCACCAGTTACGATATAATTGATTGCTTCACAAACATACACTGCATGATCAGCTATGCGTTCAAGATACCGCGCCATCAACGTGCTTGAAAGTATGCATTTATTACTAACATGTTCATCATCAAACAATTTTTTCAGATGATCCAAATACATTTGATCTACTTCACGCTCAGTTTGTGATATAGTTCTAGCCAAATTTACATCAAGTTTACGTAGAGCATCAACACTGATAGCAACCATTTGAAGAACCTTAGTACTCATTTCTTCAATAAATTCTTTCATATCAGCTTTACACTCTTTTAACCCATTTATTTGATCATTAATAAAAGAAATATCAAGAGCATACCTGCCGTAACGCGCAAAATCATAACTGATTTTCATGTAGGATTTAATTGTACGCAAATCTGAAGCTACAGGCTGGAAACGGGCAATAAGTTCAAATGTTCGGTCTTCAACTTTGTCAGCCATAAGCATTAGTCTATCAGACATGTCTCTGACTTGAATCAAAGCTGTTGTACCATCAATATATGCTTTAATTGAAATTAAAAGAGTTTGATAGGTTAACTCACCCATTCTAGATAATAAGACTGATTGGTCTTCTAATACAACATCTATAAGTCTATTCATTTTTTTACGCTCCTTTATTTTACCCGAATTCTCCTGTAATATATTTCTCGGTTAATTTATTTTTTGGATTTTCAAAAATTTGTCCTGTTTCATCAAATTCAACAAGTTCACCCAGATACATAAAAGCAGTATAGTCAGAAACACGTGATGCCTGCTGCATATTATGAGTAACTATAACAACCGCATAATTCTCTTTGAGTTCTGTTACTAGCTTTTCTATCTTTGCTGTAGCAATAGGGTCAAGAGCTGAGCAAGGTTCATCCATAAGTATCACTTCAGGCTGTAAAGCTATTGCACGTGCAATACAAAGTCGTTGTTGTTGACCCCCTGAAATACTTGTACCAGGTTTTTTAAGATCATCTTTCACTTCATCCCAAAGAGTAGCCTGTTCTAAGCTGTGCTTTACAATTTCATCTAATGAATCACCCTTTTTTGCACCAGTCAATTTTAAACCTGCTGCGACATTATCATAAATACTCATTGTTGGAAAAGGGTTTGGTTTCTGAAAAACCATGCCTACACGACGTCTTATTTGTACGGGATCAATTCGTTTATCGTAAATATTTTCTCCATCCAATAGAATTTGTCCCGTCATTTTTGCATTAGGTACTAATTCATGCATACGATTAAAACACCGTAAAAAAGTGGATTTACCGCAACCTGAAGGTCCAATGATAGCAGTGACAGTATTGGGTTTCACAGTTAAATTTACGGCTTTTAATATTTGTTTTTGACCAAACCAAGCGTTAATGTTAATGGCTTGCATTTTTACTACAGCGTCTATTTCGGGAAAGAACTGGTTTGGTTTAGTAGTGTTTTCTTGTGTTGACATCATGTTTTCATTTTCTCCTGCTTGCTAATCTTACAGCTATGTTAAGGGTTAATACGATTATAATTAAAATCAAAGCTGCACCCCAACCTTTTGATATTAATTCTTGAGATGGTTGAAGTGAGTTTTTCCAGATTTCTAGTGGCAATGCTGCCATTTGTTTGTCCATTCCTCTGAAAAAATAGCGACTTCCTTGAATAGTCATTATTAACGGTGCTGTTTCACCTGCAATTCTGGCTACAGCTAATAGTATTCCTGTTACAAGACCATTTTTGGCTGTAGGAAGCACTACACTTAATGTTGTGCGCCAGTTATGTGTACCAAGTGCTAATGAGGCTTCTCGTAAAGTGTTTGGTACAAGTTTTATAGATTCTTCGGTTGTTCTTGTAATGAGGGGTATCATTATGAAGGATAACGCGATGACACCTGTAATTGTTGAGAAAGCCCATTTTGAACTTCCAATAATGCTAAATATTAGTGCATACGCTGTGATGCCAACTATAATTGATGGGAATTGTGTTAAGATGTTGTTAATTGTTCGTAAACTCTGGGCGTATCGGTTGTGTCCGAATTCTGAAAGATATATACCAGATAAGACACCTACAGGAACACCGATAAGACTTGTTAAACCAACTATTATCAGGGTTCCTTGTATTGCATGACCTATACCACCTTTGGAGGCATCTGTAGTAAAAAAGTTTAGACTTAATTGTGGTGCGCCTCTAATAACAACTTCAAATAATATGCTTACCAATGGTATTACAGCAATTACTACACATATAGCACATAGAACAAAGAATATACTGTTTTTGAATTTTCTAAAACTGTAATTGCTCATTGTTCAATTGCTCCTCCTTTATCTTTGAACACTCGCGTCATAACCATATGTGCGCCTACATTGATTATTAGACTCATAAACAACAAAGTTAAACCTGCACCAATGTAAGCTGAATACGTAAGAGAACTTGTGGCATCTAAAATACCGTTAGCAATTAAAGAAGCTAGAGTTTGACCAGGATTAAATAGTGAAGTGGGCATTGCTGAAAAACTTGTAGCATTACCGATAAGCATACTAACTGCCATTGTTTCACCTACAGCTCGGCCTAGACCAAGAATCACAGCCCCAAAGATACCCGACCGTCCATAACTTATGACCCAACGACGAATTACTTCCCATTTTGTTGCGCCAATACTGTATGCACCTTCACGAATAGAATTAGGCACTGCAGATATCACTTCTTTTGAAATTGAAGCCACAGTTGGAATAATCATTATCGCCAAAATACAACCAGCAGTTAAAATATCTAAACCCCCAGGGGCACCACTAAAAAGAGGAAACCATCCAAAATAAGCTGATATTGGGGTTTCTATGTATTTTACCATAAAACCGCGAAAAACAAAAAGTCCCCAAAGTCCATAGATTACGCTTGGAACAGCTGCAAGTAACTCAACAATATAACTTATGGGAACACTTAAAGAACGCGGTGCCATTTCTACTAGAAAAATTGCTATTCCAAGACTTAAAGGTACACCGATTAATAACGCAATTCCTGAAGTTGCAAGCGTACCTAAAATGTATGGTAATAAACCAAAAATTTCTCGGGATTCAACTGGATTCCATTGTTGCCCAAAAAAGAAGTTTAAACCAAATTTTTGTAAAGCAGGCATTGACCCTGCTGATAAAGTGTAACCTGTTATAATTAAAATTGCTAATGCTGATGTCGCAATTACAATAGCGAGAATTTTAAAGAGTTTATCGCCTGTAACTTTCATCATGGACACCATTAAACATTAAAGTTTTTTACTAATAAGAATTTTAAAAACGTTATCGACTATATAGCTGAATTGTTTTGTTTTTGAAAAAAGTTGTTGAAGTTTGGGTGATTTCACTTTTCCACCCTTTTTACTTTAGTACCTGCTGTCCATTGAACGTTATTGTTCTAATAGTTGCTGAGTTAAGCGTTACAACATTAGATGGCAATAGAGCATAATCTAAGTCACTTGCCAAATCTTGTCCATCATGTATAACATACGAGAGGAAATTAACCAACTCAATTGCACGTTCTTCTGTCATTCCATCAATGACATTAAGCTCTTTATAGACCATTAGATAACTAAAGCCGACAATTGAATATGCGTTTGCGTCATTTGCGTTAAGCAAGTTAACATGTGACCAGCTTTCACTGCCTGATGGCAAACCTGATGATGCTATTGCTTGCGCTGCTGCAGTTGTAGATGCAAGAGATGGCAAAATATAGTTTCCTGCTGGATTTTGTATTGCTGCATATGTCATATCATTCTGTAAAGCGTACGCAAGCTCAACGTAACCAATAGAGTTTTGTGTAGTGATAACAGTTGAAGCTACAGCAGTGTTGCCACTTGCACCTATACCAACAGGCCATTCTACTGATTTGGCTCGCCCAACACTGTTTTCCCATGATGAGCTTACTGCACTTAGATAATCAGTAAATATAAAGGTGGTACCTGAACTGTCACTGCGGCGTACAACATTTATGGTTGCATCAGGTAGGCTAATGTCTTGATTTAGTTTTGCGATAGCAGGGTCATTCCATTTGGTTATTTTACCTTGGAAAATGTCTGCTACAACTTTACCAGTTAATTTAAGACCTGTATCAACACCTGCAATGTTGTAGGCGATTGCTATTGAACCAATTGTTTCTGGAATGTGAAGTACATTTGGTGCTTTTTCTGCTTCAGATGCTGATAATGGTGCATCGGATCCTGCAAAGTCAACTGTTTTGTCTGTTAGAGCTGAAATTCCTGCGCCACTGCCAGTTGGGTTATAGTTTATTTCCACGTAAGATTTAGAATCTTGATAGTCAATTATCATACTGCTAAGAAGGGGATATGGAAAGCTTGCACCTGCACCGTATAGCAAAACTGTTTCTTTTGAGTTATAAGTGTATGCTACAACTGCACATGCAATTATAGCTATCGCAACTATTGCAATTATTATAGTATATTTAGTGTTCATATTTTTTTCTCCTTTTACTGTTGTACTAAACAACAACTAACAAGTTATAAAGCAAACCTACATAAAATTTATAGTATATATAGATGTAACTAATATACTATGGAATATAAATAGAATGATGAGTAAATAAAATTGTCAGATAAAATAGCAACTGGAAAACTAAATGAGGAGCAAAGGAAACTACAAGTCACAGGCGGCTCCACATTTATTCTATCGCTACCAAAAGATTGGGCAATCAAAAATGATCTAAAACGCGGTAGCCCCATGATTCTACGGGAAGAAGAAGACGGCACACTTTCTGTTTCACCAACAAAATTTGGAAAAAAAGAAAAAAAAGATGAAGTGTGCATCAGAGTAGGTGCCAATGATAACCCTGATGCTGTAATGCGAACAACAATTTCAGCATACTTAAACGGTTACAACATTGTACATGTTCATGCTCAAGGTCAAAAAGTTTTAAACATAAAAACCCGTAATCATCTAAAAAATTTTGCCAGAAACTATCTTGTTGGAACAGAAATCTTAATTGACACTCCAACAGAACTAACATTACAAGTTTTACTTAATTATCCAGAATTAACCATACATAATGCGCTTAGTCGCATGTCAATTATTGCATCATCCATGCAAAAAGAAGCCTTAACAGCTCTAAACAATTTAGATTACCAAAACGCTAAAGCAATAATAGAAACAGATCGCGAAGTAAACAGATTTGGACTCTATGTTGTAAGACTTCTAAAATTAGCCGTTTCAAACCAAAGAATTGTTAAAGACATTGGGTTAAACAGTCAAAAAGAATGCATTGGTTACCGTCTTATTGCAAAATCAGTCGAACGCACAGCTGATCATGCCACAAAAATGGCTGAAAACACACTGCTCCTAAAAGAACATGTAAACACTAACCTTTTAGAAAAAATAAACCAGTTAAGCAATCTAGCTAATAAAATGTTTGAGAACTCTATAGAATCTTTGTTTAAACAGGACTTTAATTTAGCAGAAAGTGTAATTGAAAAACTTGATCAAGCACATAAATTTGAAAAAGAATCCATTCTTCTATCACATGACATAACCCTTGAAGAAATGGTCAACATCAGATTGCTTATTGAAAGCGTACGCCGTATAGCAGAATACGCCAGCGATATTTCAGAAGTAGTTCTAAACATGACCGTTGAATCTGTGCTACGTTAAAAATCAGAGTGTTCACGTTTAGGGCGATTTGTAATATATCTTCCACTAGTGGACAAGTACATGTAAATTATGGCAAAATGTAAGAATTGACTTCCAGAAAGAAACTTACAGTAAAAATTATGAAAAACAGTTTTATCTCCCTAAATGTGAAAACTCTCAAAAAGTCAGCCTACAACACTACCTCCGAAATTCTCACAAGAATAATAACTTTACTTTCAAAACTCAACATACGGTTAAATAATTACTTTTAGAGGTTTGACGGGTTTGTGAGTACAGGTTGGCAACATTAACTGAACATATAAAGAAAAAAAGAAGCTACTGGTTTACCGAACAGGATACAGCTAACTGTTTCTGGAATACCTCATAAAAAGCACGTTTATTTTGCTGTATACTCCATTTTTCCATACTGCAATCAGTTTCACAGCTAAAAAAAAGTGTAACAACTCCGTCTTTAACATCTGTAAACTCTGCTTTATTCACTATACCAGTATGGCTACGATCCAGTTTCTCAGCTATTCTAAGTAAAGTTGAAAGAATCATCACAGCTAATTTTGCTTCTTCAGTTAAATCAAGTTTTTTTAAGGCTTTACTAGTTGGTAGTTTTTTACGATGAAATCTAGCTATATTAGCAATTATAGTAATCTCAGACCGGTCAAACCCATAAAGTTCCGCGTTACTAATTATATAATGAGAATGAAGGTGATGATTATTAAAAGAAATTATATCACCAATATCATGTAATGTCGCAGCGTAATCGAGTAAATCGCGATATTTATCTGACAAACAATGTAGTTTAAGCTGTTTTGCACTATCAAATAGTTGTAAAGCTAATGTTGAAACTATTTTAGAATGTGCTTCATCAAAATTAAAAGACCGGCCTAAATGTAAAATATTTCGGTTATGTAACGGAGTTTTTTGCAGTTCCTTATAACTTTCAAAGGTTGAAAGATATTCTACAAGCATACCATCACGTAGTTCTTTGTGACTAACACTAATTTCGTCTAAACCAAAATCATCCATTATCGCATCTACAATAGCTGCACCAGCAACAATTATGTCAGCGCGGTATGGATTAATTCCAGGTAGTTTTCGTCGTTCTTCAAGAGTTAAAGAACAAAATGTTGAAGCTAATCGTTTAAGATTTTTCCTGTTAAGTACAAGATCTCCGTTGTTTTTCTTGAAAAGTTTTCCTGCAACTTCAGCAAGATTTATGATTGTACCCGAAGATCCCCATGCAAGTTTTAAGCCGCATTCTTTAACAACCATTTTTACTTGTCGTAAGTTGTAGTGTACATAATTTTTTATTTCTTTATAAATAGCGTCAGAAATTGGTTTTGTCCAACCTTCACCTATGAACTGTGTTGTAAGCCTTATTGCGCCAACTTTAAGGCTACAAGTATAATGGAGCTGGTATTGATCACCGATAGCAATTTCGGTGCTACCGCCGCCTAAATCAATAAACAGTGCTTTTTCTTCGCCAATATCTATACCACTTAAAACGCCCTTGTAAATTAATCGGGCTTCTTCTTCACCTGATATAACTTGGACTGTTAAACCAGTTTCATTAAAAAGTCGTTGCAAAAATGTTGCTTTGTTTTCAGCTTCTCGAATAGCAGAAGTGCCTGCAGTTAAAATTTTTGTTGCACCATAAGTCTTAGCTAAACTTAGAAATTTTCCACAAACAAAGATAGCGCGATTCATAGCTTCAGGTTTGAGTATATTGTCGCTAAATTCGTCTTCTCCAAGACGCACAACTTCTTTTTCCTGACTAATTATTGTGTAAGAAAAATTTGGGTTTATTTTCACAACAAGTAACCTAACTGCGTTGGTACCAATATCGATAAAGCCGATTATTTGATCTAAAATAGTTACTGTTTGTTCCATACAAGTATTATCTCCTTTTTGAAGAAGTTTTCAAACAAATTTTTTTTCCTGTTAAATGCTTGTTCAATTAAACAAGTATCTGATGTAGAAAAACATTCAAGTATAATTTTTTTTGGCGCAATTTTAATAGTTGAAATGGTGAAGTCAGCATTGTGAAGGCGGTCAAAAGCGTCAGCGACTCGAAGAAGTCCAGATAATGCGTATATTATGTTAACGGTTTTTTTGTTTAATGTTGCAATATTGTAATGTGTTGTTTTTGGAAGTTTTCCTCTGTGATATCGGGCAATACTTGCAATAATTCGTCGCTCCTCTAATGTTAAAAGTAAAGTTGGTTCGTTTAAAATTATCATCATTGAGGTTTTGTTGTGTTCTTTTATGTTTTGTGATGATCCTAAATCATGTAATAGCGTAGCGCATTCTAAAAGACCACGCTCATAGGTAGTTAAATGATGAACGCTTTGCAAGTTATCAAATAAAGTCAAAGCAAGACTTCGCACTTGGTTAACGTGCACTTTATCTTGTGAATAAACTTTGGATAATTCTTGTGCAGCTTTAATTATTTCAGACCAGTCCCTATAGTTATTTTGTTTTTTTGCTATATCATCATTTAGTATGGTATTTAAAGGCAAGCCAGATAACAACATTTGAGCAAAACTTTCAGGCATTCCTCTTTTTCTTAAAGCTTTAGTAGCAACTTCAACAGGATAATTTAGCCGAATTAAATCTGTTTTTAAAGGGTTGAAACTTAGCATTGCATAAGCCGCTTGGGGGTTACCATCACTTGGTCGGCCAACGCTTCCAGGATTAAGAATTAAAACGTTGTCTACTTTTTTGTGAAATTGTTCATGAGAATGACCAACAATTATAACATCAGCACCTGTGTTGGAAACAATTTTCGTTAAATGTTTCTTAGAAGTGTTAGATGTAATATTGTCTGTAGCAGATAATGGACTTGCATGGGTCATAAACACTTTTTTACCGGCAATTTCTATTGTGCTTTTTGCTATAAAAGAATTAAGATAAACTCTGCAGAGATTGGTTAATTCTTTTTTGGTATATGTTATAGCAATTTTTTTTGAGATATTATTTTTACATGTTTTTTTAAAAATTTCAGAATCAAAATTTCCGCTAACATTAATTGCGTTTTTTTCATAAAGTAAATTAAGCACTTCATTTGGAAAAACACCAAAACCAACAGAATCTCCAGCGTTCAAAAATAATTTTGCACCTCTTTTTTCAGCATCTTGAATTACCATTTGTAGTGCATGTAAATTAGCGTGGATGTCAGATAAAACTGCAACCTTTATGTTACAATCAGAAAGTGAACTGTGATCAAAAGGGTTTATCTTAGAAACTGGGTTATTTACTGTTTTTTTCAGGTTTTCAAAAAAGTTTTGTGATATAGCTTCATTCCATCGCTGTACGAAACTGTTGTAAGTATGTTTTCTATGTTCAGTTATATAAATTGAAAATGCTGTTACTGCCTTTTTGAATTCATCATTTTTTAGTTCATTTTTGGAAGATTTTGTTGTGTTAGTAACAGATAGTTCAGCAGTATAGTGTGAAATGTTATTTAACCATATATCGTAGTCATGTATTTCACCAAGCAAATCTTGAAGTTCCTTCATTAACCGAATTTCTTGTTTTAAACCGTTTTTGTATAATGGAGCAAATATTTCTAATGTGTATCGTAAATATTTAGCTTTTATTCGCATTTCGTGGTGTTCAAATATGGCTGATTCTTGAGAAACATATTTAGATAGTTTCAAAAAACTTTCAACTCTATAGTTTATGTTCCAACAGGCTTTTTCCAAAACAGATAAAGAATCAAAAGAGTCGTCTGATGAATCACAATTAATTTTTATAAGATAACCAGAAAGCTCTTTTAGCACATTATAACATTTGAAATCATTTAATACTTTAACTACGTTTATTTGAATTGTATTTCGTTTATTTTTATAATTTTTTAATAGGGGTGTCAAACAACGGCGGTTAGTTGGTGATTCATGAATATATTTTTGCATAAAAACAATTTGAACATCCAAGTCACGAGCGATACCAAGTAGTTTTGTAACAGCTTTAATTTCTTTAAACCAATATTTGTATTTCTTTTTTGGGAAAGATGATTGGAAAAGAAACAATATAGTTCTTATTTTTCGTGAATTAACGCGTATTTTGTGAATAAATTCAACATTTGTATTCGTTATAACATCATTATTTATTTGATTTTCAAACTCTTTCAAAATAGTACTTAATGCATTACAACCAAATTGTCGATAACTTTCATCATGGGTAAGAGTAAAAATTTTAGATGCCATACTCATGCCAAATACCTCTATTTTTTATAAACCAAAGTTGCGAGTTTACTACTTCTTCACCCTCTTTAGGTACAACCATTTGATATGTCCCATCAGAAAGAAGCCGTCTAGCCTTAACGTTATCTTTAAGGTGAATTTCAAGCATATTTTTAAGAATCATCTGTCGTATTTTTAGATCAGGCACATTAAAAAGCACTTCAACACGGTCATTAAGATTTCTAGACATTAAATCAGAACTTCCAATTAAAATTTCGCTTTTCGTTCCAGTTGGAAAATAAAAGATTCTTGCATGTTCAAGAAAACGACCAACGATAGAAATAACTGAAATATTTTCACTAACGTCTTTCAAACCAGGTTTTAAACAACATAAACCACGAACATTCAAATCAATTTTAACACCAGCCATAGAAGCTCGATAAAGTGCAGTAATAACATCAGGTTCTTCCAAATTATTCAATTTAAAAGCAAGATACCCTTTGCCTGTTTTACGATGAAAAGCTATTTCGCTGTCGATCCTCTTTAAAATTTCATGTTTCAATGTTTTTGGTGCCACAAGTAAATATTTGAATTTAAATTCATTATTTTGTAATCCATTCTTCAATATGTCAAATAAAGACTCAATCTCTAAACCCACATCGTACCTAGCTGTTAAATAACCTATATCACCAAAAATTTTAGCAGTTGCTACATTATAATTGCCTGAACCAATATGAGAATACCTAACAACATTATCATTCTCACGCCTAACAATTAGACACAATTTAGCGTGTACCTTTATTTTTGGGAAATTATAAACAATTTCTACACCTGCTTTTTTAAGTTTTGAAGCTAATAAAAGATTATTTTCTTCATCAAATTTGGCTTTCAACTCAATTACAGCTACAACTTTTTTGCCATTTCTTGCAGCTTTCATTAAAGCGTTAACCACAGGTGATTTTGCATCCACACGATACATGGTTATATAAATTTTCAAAACATCAACATCAACAGCGGCTTCCTTAAGCAGATTAACTATTACATCAAAACTATCGTAAGGATGATAAAGAACAACATCATGTTTAGCAATATTTTTGAAAAAATGTTTCCTTTTTGAGAGTACAAATGGCGCATATGGTGTAAGTATCTTATCTTTAAGTTCTTGACGATTTATTTTAAGCAATTGCCAAAAATCAACATATCCAAGAGGACCATCTGTTTCATAAATTAAATAGTCAGGTAATTTCAACATCAAAGCAATTTTGTCTTTGACTTCTTGGGGAATTTTTTTGTCAAATTCAAGGCGACTTGGAAAACCTAGTTTTCTTTGTGATAAACTGTTTTTTATTGAATCAATAAAATCAGAAGATTCATTCATTAAAATGTCAAGTTCACAATTACGAGTTAAACGGAATGGGTAAGCAACTAAAGATGTAGAATTTAAGAAAATAAGATCTAAATTGTTTGCGATTAAATCTTCCAAAAAAACGTAGTTGTCTACAGTTTTTGCATTTTTTCCTGCAAAATCATCAGGAACTTTAACTAATCGACCAAACTTTTCAGTTGGAACAGAGATAATAGAAAAAACAGTATTTTTTAAAACATTTAACACTAAAAGGTTAATATTCAAATTATTAAGAGACCCAACTTTAGCACCTTTTAAAGGTGAAGAAATACTTGCCAAAACATTATTTTGAAAAAACGTTCGCAGCACAGCCTTATCCTGAACAGATAACTCTGCAAAAGGTTTAATACATATACCCTCACGCGTTAAAAATGGAAGCAATTCATTACGCCAACAATCAGCATAACGCTGAATAAGTGGAAGTATTTCTTCTCTTGACACCTGAATTTGTTCAACAGCAGATAAACCATCAACAGACAACTCGTTTGATCCTTTACTAATTTGTTTTAGAAGCCTTGGTATACGTGTCATAAAAAATTCGTCTAAATTACTGCCACATATTGCAAGAAACTTTATTCTTTCCAACAATGGATGTCTACAGTCACGTGCCTCTTCAAGCACCCGTGCATTGAAGCGTATCCAACTTAATTCACGGTTTATAAAAAAATTAGAAGTACCACTTTTAGGAATCGTTAAACTAAAGTTTGGTTTTGCACTGTTTGTGTCCAACAAAGTTGTTTCCTCACAATCGCCCGACATTAATAATATTCTTTTTGTCTCAGCTACAGCATCATTAAATCCGAAACCTGCAACTCCTAGTGACACTGTTTTTTGAATATACCTACAGTTTTTTTTAGGTTTACGCACATCACAGGTTTCGCATTTAAATAGTGAAACTTGTTTATTCATGACAAATTTACCTATATATAACTATTAACTAATAGAGACATAAGCTATACGAAAATAAACTATATATACATTAATAACTTATATAGCAAACCTTTAATTACAAGACACACAAAAATAGATATATGAATTCTTCAACACTTAAAGAAAAAAACTTTGCAGAGTTTATACTTTTAAAAGAAGTCACATTTCAACATATTCCCTGTAAAGAATGCGTCATAGTTCTAGCAGACAAAACAACAACAGAGATCATATATATCGGTAAAACTAAAAACCCAATCAAAAAAATTTTCGGCGGCTATTTATCTGGCTACGGTAGCAAAACAAACAAAAAAATCAACTTGAACCTTTTAGAAGAAAACTATATAGAAAAAACAATAATAAGCTGGCTACCAAGTGAAAAATCAAGAATCACACAACAAGAACTACTCAAAACATACAAAAAAGAACACGGAAACTACCCAAAATGGAACATCAACAAACCAAAAAAAATCCAAAATAAACCAAAACCTTCACAAACAACTAAACCTATTAAAACCCAACCAACTAGAAAAACAACAAATAACAAAACCTAATTCATTTAGTAACAACAAAATATAAAACGTTCAAAAGTTAAAAACATTAGAAATTACTATCTTAATTTTTTGATAGACTCATTAGCTCGTTCCAACTCTTGTCTTTTGCTATCTTGATATAATTTAATATTATTAAGTAAATCTACATCACCAAGTGCTAAAATTTTTGCCACCGCAATTGCAGCACCTTCAGGCTCAAGCGTAACAACTGAACCAATACCACTTGGCACACGTAAAGAAGAATATACATCTACACCACCGAATTTTTCACTATACGGTGGAACAGCAATCACCGGTTTTGTAGTACTACCATCAATAAAAGCACTTAATGCATTAGAACGCCCTGCAACAGTTACATAAATAATTTTTTCACTCTCGAATTCTTTGAGAATCTCTAAAACCACAAGAGGTGTTTTGTGGGCAGATGCAACACGAAACTCGTAAACTACACCAAGCAACTTGAGATATTTAGCAATTTCACGAGAAAAATCTAGATCACGCTCAGAACCCATGATAATTACTGCTTTACTTACCATATTTACTCACTTTAAAACGTTACCTGTAAAGCAATTAATTAACATAACCCATTACCACATCAAATAACCACATAACAAGAATACAACCTACAAAAATCTATTTTCATACAGTACACATTGTGAAGAGTCTTTTGACAAATAACTACTTATTTCTCTCCTTGTGTTATGCAGTATTCAACTCTTCAACGATAAAAAATGGACACACACATATAACACCATTCGAGAAAATCATCTTGTTTAGTAACTTTTTGGTGCTGTAGGCTAATCGGTTAACTTTTTATTGGACTAAAAGAGTCCACTATGCCATCCTACAATAAACAACAAGGTGAAACACATGATTTCAGCCCAAACACAAATAGAAATACAAGACGATATAAGCCTTACCAACATATCCCAAAAAATAAATGAACTAAACATACCAAAACAAATACTCCAAAAAACAATGGAAAAATCCAAGACACAATAATAAACGACCAAATATTTAAGACATAACCGCCGACCTCAACCACTACATAATCCCATCCATACATCCGCCCCCATCAACACACCTGCCCAAAAACCTGTCCATGCATCAAGGCTCACATGAGTCAAAGTTGCTCTTTTGTTACAAAAATTTTATCACCACATGTGGAGAGATAAATGGGGAAATAAATGGGGAAATAAATGGGGAAATAAAAAGTAACACTTTTACAGTTGTCGAGATGTTGGAGAATAATGCGTAGAGTATAAACGTGAACTAAAGGATTGTTTTGAGCGGTCGATAGTATCGCTTTTAAACTATGTGGGCGGTGGCGAAATAGTGCTTGGCTAGTAAAATAATTTCAAAAAGCTACATTCGCTATATTGATGATTTTACAATCCATCTACCGTTTTTACGAGCCCCAACACGCTCAATTAAACCCTTAGACTTTAAATCACTAATAATTGACTCCACCTTCCGTTTTGACACAACAACATCCACAGCAATCTGCCCCAATGTCACCTTCGAATTAGCCATCATCAAAGCAATAATTTTCTTCTGAGTTTCAATTATGCCGAAGTCACCTTCAGCACTAACATACTTATGCGTAGTGTTATTTCTAATATGAAAACAAATTGAAAACGTAGTGGGCAAAATTCTGAACTCTGGCTCTGGCAGATTATCAGCTATGCAGCCCTTTTTCATTTTTTCTATACCTCGTCCCCAAGCTTCAATTTGGCCAGAACTGAAAAAAGCACCAGCAATAAGAGGATTATGAGGCCTTGACCCAACACCCTCAAGCAAACTTTCTGGTTTAATGCTTAACGGTATTTGACAATCATTATAAATAACAAGCTTATCGGCGTAAATTTTTATGTGAATTGGATTACCAGTGCTGTAATCCTTATGAATAACTGCATTTAAAACAGCCTCCCGTAACACATCACGTGAAATAGGGTAATCATCAATCCGTTGTATACCTTCATAACGAATTAACCCCTTGAAATACTTTACATAAATTGCATCCAACACACGATCAGCAATACCAATCAGCGAACCAAAAATTTCATCCTGATACAAAAGATCAGCATCATTTTCAAAATAACCAATTTTAACGTGTGAGCCAAAGCACCATTGTTCAGGATCTTGGTGGAACAGCATAAGAGCAGCCTTTAAAATATACTCGCCTTCAGTTAATTTGAGAGCTTTAAGAAGCTGCTCATTGCTAACTGATACATCTTCATGGGTGAGTCGTTTGCTTGAAACTGCCTTTTTTCGAAAAACATCAAAGGCGTCATTATAGAAATCATTTACTTTAACATGAGGTACTGGTGTGGCATCCCATGTTCGACCATATTTACGAAGCAAGAGTTCATCAAGTGCAAATCCTGTCAATTCTTGATTAGTGCTTCCAGAACGCAAATAATATTTGCCTCTATAGCTGATGGCGTTTGGGTGAGCTATAATGTCGATAGTGATGTATTCGTGGCCATCTTTATGGCAAAGTTTTATGTCTGCTACAATGCCCATGGTTGTGCGGATTTTGTTGGGTAATTCTTCGAGAAGACGTTTTGTATCTGTGAGTCCAACAATTGTACCTTTGTTGTTTCGGCCGATTTCTAGTCGTCCGCCTTGTGCATTAGCAAAGCCGCATATCCATTGTAGGTATTCGTCACGCCAAGACTCTTTCCACTCGATGTTATGAGTCTCCAATATCTACACTCTCTTTCCCCGTAATCGTTATCTTTAACACTCCATCAATAGATGCCCTATAACTTAGCAGAGTATAGCTTATTTTTGATTTTCGCTTTAATTCAACTATTTTTAGCTCAGCATAAACAAAGACATATTGTTGTTACTGACGCTGATGACACTATTTTCTCTGTCAAAAGAAAAAATATAATGCATTTAAACAAGTTTTTCACTTATATTGTTATAAATGTGTCATAGCTACATTAAAAAAGTGGGTTTTATGGTGATTTCACCCACCATCTTTAGTCCAAACCCAACACCCACACCTTTGCCGCAGCAATACATTCGGCTTGGCACTAGCGTATGTTAACGCGTTCACTTTGCGCCACAAAAGAGAGCAAAACCAACACCAAATCAGCGATAAACATCCTCATCAAACCCTTATGCAAGTGAGTACCTACCTGAATTCCCGAAAAAATTTTAACCTACAACCCAAACGCCACATAAAAAGGTATAAATACCAAAACAAACACAATACAACCAGCACAGTAGGTTAAAAA
>WRNB01000034.1 GCA_009776805.1 Candidatus Bathycorpusculum grumuli
TTGATAACCTTGTTTGGACTATTTGCATTACGCAAATCCTCACAAAATATCAATAGAGTTGCCTGTCACCCTTCGCCACGTAGTGGTGTTTCTCCACCTCAAACTACTATGATGACTGTGAGACCCGCTGAAAACAGCAACTGCTACTGCTACAGTATTTATTGTTGTCCTAGTTTGCATCATCTTTTGGTTCTCCATACTGATTTGTTGTTTTCAGGTTGGGTTTCTCCGTTTAGCTGAGATGACACATATTGGTGTGGTTTAGGCCTCCACTCAGCTCTTTAGCGTACTTCGTGCACGTTGGAACCACCCGATGAATACAACCACCCCCTACAATAGTGGTTGTAGGGTTGTTCGTGCACGCATCAATTAGTCTTTGATCCCATGGGATCCCGCGCACCCCAACAATTAGGGCAAAGAGCTTGGAATTTATGCAGTTTAGCCGTAGCCATGCCACACGATGGCCTTGCACCTCGAGTTCATACACTGATTTCGAGCACAGATGCTTTTCGTAATGCTATGGTCCCCTTTTGCCTTTCGGCGATGGGTAATACGATGGCCACCTAGATGTTTCATCAATCTAGGACCGCTTCCGGCGATGTCAACTCAACCTCTTACGGACGCACGTGTAGGATGTTTGTTATGTTTTGGTGTTATTGTTTGGTTTTTTGTTTTAAGGGGTTGTTTTATAAGTGTTTAGTGGTGATAAACGTTAGGTTGACAGTATTGACTAAACAGTAACATTTTTTTAAAGGAAAATATGTTAAAAAATTAACGTGTTATGGACATATGGTTTTTTTGACTTACAAATATTTTGGAATTCAACTGCAAACTATTCAGATATATAACCAAAATTTGGAAGAAAAAATAGAAAGTATTAGAAATTAAGTGTCTCTTTGCGTTTTTCAGCTTCTTCATAGAAGCGCAACACTTCATCTATTATTTCTACATTTGAAAGCAACATACGTCTACAACAGTAACGTTTGATATCAAGACTATCAAGCACATCACTTGCATTTTCACCTGACTTAATGCGCATTGCGAATTCTTCCCATTTATCTCCAACTAATTTGCCGCAGGTGAAGCATTTTACGGGAATTATCACTTTCTTTTTTCACCTTACCTGTAGCTTTTCTGTTCCTTTGCGCGTGCACCAGCTCCACCGAACTTTTTGGTTTCTTTAGCTCTTGAATCACCAACAATCATTGTTCGGTCGTATTCACTAAATACTGTACGCAAATGAGTGCTTTTTGTCCATTTTAATAAAGCGTTTGCAACTGCCATACGTGCTGCTTCAGCTTGACCCATAAAACCGCCACCGCTAGTTTTAACATCAAGATCTACTTGTTTCCAGACATCACTGCCTGCTTGTAGAAGAGGTTCCATGATTTTTTCACGTGCAATATCAGGTTCATAAATTTCAACTGGTGTCAAGTTTATACGTACTCGACCTACACCTTGTTTCACTACGGCACGTGCAGTTGCAGTTTTTCGCTTTCCGCTAACAACTAATACTTTTTTCATTGGCATAATTATTCACCTTGATTCCATCCAATTTCTTTTGCTAATTCACCTAAAGTAAATGATGGTCCATTAAGCTTTGAAGATTGTGCTCCATCAAATTGGATTGTTTGTTGATTTTTAAATTCTAATGGGACACCCATAAAGACTTTTAACCGTTTGAACGCTGTTTTGCCTTTTGGTTGACGATAAGGTAACATACCACGAACAGTTTTTTTGAGTATCCTATCAGGTCTACGATAATGGAATGGACCACGTTCAGGTGCACCTACTTCAAGGAATAAATGTGCTTCCGCAATTTTGTTTTTCCGTTTACCTGAATAAATTGCTTTTTCAGCGTTAAGAATAGTTACGTGTTCACCATTTAACAACAGTTTCGCAATGTTGCTTGACATTCTACCGACGATTAAACCGTCAGCATCTACGTAAGTTACTCGGGAGTTTGTTGACATGACATTTTCACCGGATAATTTTTATGTTTGATCCTTTAGGGTTATCTGCAACAAGTTCAGAAATTGTTACATATTTCGCTTGTATAGCATCAAGTTTTGCTTTTGCTGTTTCTGAAATGCTAAAAGCAGCTATTGTAATTGGATGGGTTAATAAACCAGTTCCAAGAATTTTGCCTGGGACAACAACTGTGTCTGCACATTTTGTGTTTCTATTAATGCTACTCAAATTAACTGTTGCACGTCGAGAACGTGATTGAGATAACTGATCAGCGACAGCTAACCAGATTGGCGCACATTGTTCTCTGCTTTCTTTCTTTAATTGTTTGATAAGCTGAATTAATTCTGGGTTGGTTGATTCAGTTTGTTTCATTGTTTTTCTACCTTTAATTGTTCTTCAAATTCCTTAAGTTGCTTCCCCAAGATTTTTGTTGCTTCTTGTAATACTCGTTCAGGTGGAAGAGCACCAGTTGACTCTAAATTAAGGATAAAAGTATTCTTTTCCCACTCAACAGTAATTAGTGAAGGTTTTTTGGGACAAACATCGACACAGTCCATGCATAAATTACATGCAAACAAGTTACGAACACTAATTTTATCACATTTAAGTTCTAACACGTTTTTTGGACAAATGTCAACGCATTTTTTGCAATCATCACATACTACTTCGGGTGTTATAATTTTTGGGTAATATTTGTATGCAGAAACGCATACGGGTTGCCATTTTGCATGGGTTTTACCTATACCAAGTTTTGCGTAGGCTTCAAGTTTTAGTTTTTGACCTTTTGCAAGTTTAACTATTGGAACGTTATCAGATACAGGAACAACATCAGGATTCTCAGAGATAAGTTCACCACTATAAACGGTTCGTGTACCGTCATTTGCCTCTGCATCCAAAGTTAATGTAATGCGACATTGTGAACAGCCAAATTCACTCTGACATGAACAGTCTTCTGGCATGTTATAATTATCAAGATCTGTTTTTAATGGAGTGAGCCCGAGGCGATGAGCAATAATTTCATCTTGTAAAATTGACAAGTTATCAATCATTACAACTTCATCAATTGCCATACATGGAACATTTGTAAGTGATATTCGACGAAGAGCATTCATCAAAGTAACATCTGCGTCTCTAACAATTACGCGAAGGGTATTATCATTTTTTTCGAGGATTTCAATTTTCACTTAAAGACACTCCAATAATAGATGTAAATATTAGTCACGTTTCAATACTTGTTTCAATGCATTATTTCAATTTTTCTATTAAACAAATAAAGAAAGAAAAGATTAAACTCTTCTTCCTCTTCTACCACCAGGCCTTCGTGTGCCATCATGTGGAATCGGGGTTACTTCTTCAATGCGTTCAATACGGAAACCAAATCTTGCAAAAGCTCTGATTGCTGCTTGCGCACCAGGACCAGGAGTTCTTGGACCGCTACCACCAGGTGCACGAACTTTGATGTGAATAGCTGAGATGCCTTTGTCTCTTGCAATTTCAGCAGCTCCTGTTGCCGCACGCATAGCTGCATATGGAGACGATTCCATACGATCAGCTTTGACGAACATTCCGCCAGTTGTACGTGCGATTGTTTCAGCACCACTGATATCTGTAATATGAATTAAAGTGTTGTTATAGGAACTAAAGATGTGAACTATACCCCACTTCTCACTTCGTTTGCTATTACTCAAAATCTGCCGCCTCCGCGTCCGCCTCGTCTACCCCGTGCAGGTTGTCGATAAGCTGGTTCTTTTGTAGCAACAGTTAAACTTACCCGCATTGGGTGAGTTTGTTCTGACATTACACTTGTTACAGAGTAAGTAATTTGTGCTTCTTCAGCTTTTGACACTATATGACCAGGTATTGTCACTCTGCGATTATTAATTGAAATGTGACCATGAGTAATTAATTGACGTGATTGAAATATTGTACGCGTCAGGCTTTTTCGGAACACAATTGTTTGCAACCTTCGTTCCAAGATATTTTCAATAGTTAAATCTAAAACATCTGCTAGAACTGCTGTCTCCTGTAAAATACCCAACTTCTTTAAGCGTGCCAATAATTCACCTTCCATTTTTGCCCGTTCATCAGGTGTTTTGCTGATTAATGAACGCGCAATACCCCTCACTTTAGAGAGAAATGTTTTGTGACGCCAAAGTTCATGTTTATTTCTTAACCCATATTGGCCTAAAAGTTTAAGCTCTTCTTGGAGAATATCTTTACGCCAACGGAAACGTGGCGTTTCAAATTTCTTACGTTGTTTCTTTGGATCTCCCATGATTATTTACCTCCAACAGATCCACCGGACTTTTGTTGCAAAGTCTTTTTCTTTACACCTAAAGCCTTGCCTGCGCGTCCAGTGCATTTTGTTCTTTGACCACGAACTTTTAAGCTGTAAGCATGGCGATATCCACGCCAAGAACGAATTT
The DNA here is from genome assembly GCA_009776805.1 of Candidatus Bathycorpusculum grumuli. Classification (GTDB taxonomy): domain Archaea; phylum Thermoproteota; class Bathyarchaeia; order Bathyarchaeales; family Bathycorpusculaceae; genus Bathycorpusculum; species Bathycorpusculum grumuli. The sequence continues at coordinate 4,398 of WRNB01000034.1, forward strand.
CTCTAGCTTGATCAATATCAGTCTTTACTTTAAAGATTAACTCAGCACTCAAAAGATGAACATCTTTACCTGTTTCCGAATCTTTTCGCCTATTATAAAGCCAGCCAGGTATTCCGTATTTTGCTGGGTCTCGGATTACGTCCTCTATTTTTGAGATATCTGAATCGGTGATAAAACCTATTCGCAAATCTGGGTTAACGCCTGCTTTTTTAAGAACAGCGTTAGATAGGCTCATGTTAATACCTCTGACCCGCTTCACTGCATAAGAAGCTTTAAGGGTACCTGGTGCATCAGAGCCCATAATACGCACTATGTGACGAAATTCCTGTGACGACATTCTAAATTATCATCCGTTTTTAACTTGAAGCATATACGAAATGAAGCAGTATTTATTTAAACCTTCCCTTGCCAGAATATTCGTTTAATGAAAATCTTAAACACCTACTACCCCAAACTACGTGTTCACCAGCTTTTCTAATAACAAGTAAAACAAAATTTCTAAAAAAATGCGGCCTACAAACATAAAAAGAAATGAAACACAAAAAACCAGTGCAACTTACAAAATATCTGTAAAAATAAACCACACTTCCCACTATTTTATCTAACCACAATACACACAACCTAACACAAAATTTCAAAACAAAAACCACCCCATAAAAAAACCCATTTAACAAACTACCCTACAATAAAAAACAACAACCAAAACAAATTAGTTAGAAATCCCACAATTCCAACCACGACGCATTATACATTATTTTTATTATAGATGAAAAAGTGTCAAAAACAGTTTTTCCCAAAAATAGGCAAATTTTAAGGTATTTTATTAGTCTGTAGTTTCTATAGATAGAAAAATTTCCGTGAACTATAGATAAAACAAAAAAATACACTACCAACCAAACAAATAAATAATCACATAAAAAAGAACAACTTACTAAAAACAAAAATTACAGGCATTCAATCACTTCAACAACGTTTATTATTGAAGCAATCCAACGTAAATAAGCATTAACTGTGGCTCGCAAAGCAACAGTATCTTCAGCACTAATCATTAAAACAAGAGAACAATTATACACCTGTAAATCCACATTTGCTCTATGAGTAATAGGTGAGTTAACCTCAGGTTTTAAAGCTGTGACTACGACAGCAAGCTGAGTAAAACTACAAAAATCTATACACACAGACACTCCAGCTTTAATTGTCATCAAACACCCTTTAAAATTAATAAGAACATCCAAATAAATAAACACTAGTTAAAAATAAAGAAAACAAAAAAAAGTTAAAGAATAAAAGAAGTCAACTATTCAACTTCTTCAATTTTTGCAGTTTCAACTACTGGAACTGGAGCTTTTGCGACTTCATCAACTGCACTTTTTGCAGAACGTTTAGCTATAACACCTAATTTTGTTACTGGCGTATATGCACCACCTGCATAAGTATAGTTACATTTGTTACATTGCCAGACACCAACACTAACACGATGTACTTTCACGAAACCACATTGTGGACATCTGTGAGGCTTCTTTAACTCAGTTATTACTTTTACATAGCGTTTTCTAACTGTGGAACCATACCGTGCACCTAATCCACGAGTTGAACCAACTTTCTTCATTTTCGGCAATTTTTTCACCAATCAAGTTTTTTGCGCAGTTCTGCTGCTTTTCCTTGTGCAAGCTTTGAAGCTTCTAAAATCTGTTGCGGTGTGAAATATCCTGAACCACCTTTTTGAACGGCACAAATGTTACCTTTCTCGTTGACAGCTATAGAAATTCTTGAATCCATCACTTGTTCTTCTTCAAGTTGTGGATCAATAATTAATTGGTTATTGATTTTACCGATTGTAACAGTAATTGGATGACTCTTCATTGGAAGTTTTATAAAGCCTTGTTTAGTTTTCAGTTCACCATCTTTGACTTCATAGTTAGGCATTTTAGTGTTCATTAATGCTGCCATAGCAGCTAATGCTGATGCGTCAATTAAGTTACCATCATAATTAAGAACGTAAACGTCTACGAAAACGACAAAAACTTTTTTACCAGCTTCGATACAAAGTTTTTCTGTATCAATAGCGTGTGATTCACGAATTCCACGATCAACTATACGCGCTAATTCAATACTGTTTTCATCAGGTGGTCCTGGTTCAAAGTTTGGTGAAGCTAAGGGTACAAGTTCAGCATTTACAGTTTGTACACCTTCATTGGGTGTATCTGGAAATGGTTCGCCAGTTTCAACTTTAACACCAACTAGAACTTCGGTTTTTCCTAGGTAAATACGTGCTGACCCTTCTGCTTTCTCAATTACACCTTGTTCAATTTTGATTTGACGATAATCATGTAGTCCTCGTTCATCCAAACGCTTACCACTTTCAATGCATTGACTGATTTGTTTTAGTCTAACTTTTGTAATAAGAGATGACATTATTCTTCTACCTCATCTTTTTCTTTTATGTCTCTAACAACCATATATTTGGTTTTTAACGCTTCTTTCTGCATCTCATAGATTTTTTTGCATCCACACATAGCCATATCTACAGCTTTTTGAAACTCAACTGGAGTAAGAATACCATCCATTTGCAGCAAAGTAATAGCATCTAATGATGGCATATAAGCAACTGGAACATCTGCTGCGCCAAGTTTATCTTCTTCATCATGTAGATCAAGAACAATTGTGTCATCAACTTTACCAGCTGCACAAGCAACTACGAGATCGCGCATTGGAACACCAGCATCAGCAATTGCCAAAGCAGCAGCTGTTATACTTGCACACCTTGTTCCACCATCTGCCTGCAACACTTCAACAAACACATCTACACCTGTTCTTGGGTAGAGTTCTAAAAATAATGCTGGTTCGAGTGATTCACGGATAACTTTTGAAAGTTCTACTTCTCGCCTAGATGGCGCGGGTGACTTTCGCTCTTGTACTGAAAATGGGGCCATATGATAACGACATCTTAAAACCATTCTATCTGCAAGTGCTAAATGTTTAGGATGCATTTCTCTTGGACCAAAAGCCGCAGCTAAAATTTTATTTTTACCATGTTCAATATATGCTGAACCGTCAGCGTTTGAGAGCACCCCTACTTGAAGTTTTATGGGCCGAAGGTCAACAGCTTTACGGCCGTCTAGTCTTACACCTTTTTTGTCAATTAACTTAACAGGTTTTTCATTCATTCTTAAGGTTCCTCCACGTTTACTTTATTTTCTTTAAGTAATTGGGTAATACGATCAGTTAAACCACTTATATGGGATTCCTGTTCGATTTTTTTAATTACATTGATGGCACGTTCTTCGTCTTCAACAGTCTTACCAGTGACTAAAACCATGCCGTTAAGGCCAAGAATAATTTGGCAGTTTGTTTCCTGTTTAATCATAGAAATCATTGAACCATTTCTACCGATAACACGTGGAATCTTTGTTGGCATAACATTAAGAATTTGTCCACGAGTAATTTTTCCAAGTCCTGGTTCTCCAACGGTAAGTTGTGGATCATGTGCGCGATCGTATGAAACAATTTTTGCAACAATCAAATCACCTGTGTTTAGAACAGTAGATAATTCATCGTTTTGCGGTTTAAAAGGTCGGCTTAAAACATCTGAAGCTCGTAGCATTGCGTTATATGGTGATTTAATATCAACTGTCCAACCGTTAAAGCCTACTTCTGTGATAGTTCCAATAACTGTGTCACCTACTTTAGGCACATAAAAAGCTCTAAGGGCAACCATGTTAATTCTCTTGTTGTCGGCATCTACAAGTCCAATTCGTTGAGCGTAGATTTTGTTTTCTTCAACATATGTATTTTCGCCTGGCAGGTAATCGCCTTCTGCAAGTAATTCGCCAGGTGTAACAAGTTGTTTTTTTTCAAAGTATGTTGGCATAAAATTCCTCATTCAAATTTTTCATTTTTAAGATATTATTTTTGCTTCTCCATTTCCCTTGGTTACATCTCCAAGTTTATTTACTACTGAAGAATAAACTCCAGCAGGCATTTCGAGTTCCCCATACCAAGAACCATCACCACGCCATTCTTCACGTTTAAGAACTCCAAAGGATTTTATTGTTCCATAAGCTCTTGAGGCATACTGTGATGACACTGTTATTGCAACAAGTACTTGTTCAATTTTTAAAGCTAAGATCGGTCTGAGTAACTTTACTATGTCTTTTGCCTGTTCCTCCATTGACTTGTAGGGGTCAATAGGGTAGTGAATTTGTTCCATAGCGTTTTCTATACGTGTGGGCGGGTGTGGTAGGTTTGTTTTTGGGTCAACGGCTTGTCGAGAAATAAAATCTATAATTTGTCTTCGTTTGTCTTCAACCATTTTGCGTCTTTGATCAGTTGTTAACTGTAAAGTGCCTTTTTTTAAAATTTCATCAGCAATTTTCAATGGGTCAATTGTTTTGAAAGCTTTTTTCATTGCTTCTTCAGAAACTTTTGTACCTTTATTTGCATCAGAAAAAATTATTTCAGCAGCTAAGACTTCAGTTATTGCTGAAATTTTGCCGTTATGATAGTCTAACGCTTTTTGGGGTTTCACTAGGATTTCGAAATGTTCATCTTCTTTAGTAAAACGTGCAACAGTGAATTTTTCACTCATCACAAGGTCACTTACTTGAATCCAGCTCTTTAATATAAGTATCTATTTTTTCATCAGAGAGCATTTCAAGTGTCTTAGTTGCAACAGGTATAACAGCTATTTTGATTCTTGGTGGCAGTTGTCTTGCCTCTAAAGCTTTTACCAAACAATTTACGGCAAGTTTTGTTATATCCTCAAGACTCATATTATCGTTATACTCTTCTTTAAGAATATTTAAAACAGTTTCTCTTCCCGCACCTAAAGCCGTTGCTTTGTAACCTCTATAGGTTCCACTTGGATGCGTACCAAAAACGCGAGAACCAGTTTTATCAACACCAGCAAATATTAAAGAGACCCCAAAAGGCCTTACACCAGCATGCTGCGTGTACATTTGCTGTATGTCACAAATACGTTTAGTTACAACTTCAACATCTATAGGTTCATCATAAGTTAGTTTATTACTTTGAGAATAAACTCTTGCCTGATCAATCAGGATTCTTGCGTCAGAACTTAAACCAACAATTGCTGCGCCCACATGATCATCTACACGGAAAATTTTGTAAGAGAAACATGCTTCTTCAAGTGCTTCAATATTCTCTTCAGAACCGAGCACAACACCTTCAGCAGTTTGGATACCTAAAATGGTGGCTCCACGATTCACTAACTCCATGGCATATTCTACTTGGAAAAGTCTACCATCTGGGGAGAAAACAGTAATTGCACGGTCATAAGCTCCTGGTGCTGCAAATACAGACATAATGTTAACCTCACTTTACACTTCTACACTTTGCACAAATTCATATAACAACTAAACTAAAAACCTTCCTATCAACACAATAGAGTACAGCCACACAAACAGTAAACTAAAGACCTGTAAAAGAAAAAAACAGCATACCCCCACCAAAAACACAACAAACTAAGCATTCGACTACAGAACTAAACACACACTAAAAACCAAATTATCAGTAAAGGAAAACAATCCAAATAACAAAAAACAACACAGCTATAACATTCAAATAACCTTCAAAAGACGCAAAAGTATTCACTCCAGATAAACGTACAGTAACAATCACAGAAGTACGTTCAAAATGCACATCAGACACATACTCCACCACCTAGCATACGTCCCCCCAACCATAAAGGCGAGTCATACCCGTGTTAATGCCGGCTTCATCAAGAAAGACTAGTTACCCAATTTCAAGGGTTTTTTGGGTTTCTTTCCAGTCATTTCTTTTTTTTGATTATGTTGTCTCGTTTTTGGACGTTTGCATGGAATATCTTTTTTTACAAGAGAGCCCCATCTTTTTTAAGTGAAAAGAGAGTCCGCCATCTGTCAGGTTTAAAGATAGTTTTTCGTTTAATTCATTGAGGGTTATACCAGGGTTTTTTGTTATGGCCTCTTTGATTTGTTGGTCTTGTTCGAGTGTGAGTTTGCTTTTTCTTCCTGTGTAGGGTTTGGGTTTGTGGTTTCCTGTTTTTTGGTATTTGTTCCATATTCTGCTTATGGTGCGTTCGCTTATGTTGAAGCATTTTTGGATTTGTTTAGTTGGTTCGTTGCGTTTTTTGGCGGCTATGATGTCTGCTCGTTTATCATTTGAAACTGGTCTAACCACTAATATGCCTCTCAATAATAAAACACCATAAACACATACGACAATGTATATTTAAATTGCTATAAAACAAACAAATTTCATGAAACAAATTTTTCCATTAAAGTATCATGAAAAATATTTCACCATACGAAATTCACCATCAACAAACCAATACTCGAAGAAACATGAAAACATTAATATTTCCAGGAAATCACACAACAAAATTAAACTGTTAAGACATAAACTTTCCAACTAACTTTAAATGTTCATAAACCATAATACAAAAAGACAAACAAAACATACCAAACAAACAACCACCTATAACATCACTTAACCAATGAAAGATAAATTCGGTCAAAACTTACAAGAGCAACAACTACATCAAAACCTACAAAAAACAAAAATTTTTACATGCCAACTCCAATACTAATTTAACCAAAAACAATAGACCCCCTTGATAATTATTTTTTGTTACCATAATTAAGTATTCCACAAAATAATGACACACATAATTCAAAACGCTTACAACTATTACAATACATTTTACAACAATCTTAAACACCTTAAACTTCACAACAACATTCCCCACAAACACACACTCACAAAAAATACACCATCTCCAACTTCACAACACTTAACACACCACCTCAAAATCCTTTTTAGAAAACTCACAATCCATAAGCTTCAAAAACCCCTGATAACCACACCATCACCCAAAAACAAAATACACTCAAAAACAAAACAAATAACACTATCTGGACAGAACACAAAATTATGGCAACTCCCCTCGCGTAAGCAGTACAAATGATTTATCGGATTTCACGATTAACAACAAAAAAATGTCGGAAATAAAGTTGACAATACACCCAAAAAAACGCGTTCTTACTCATTGGAAACCAAAAAAAGTGTCAAACTTATTTAGCACCACTTACTAACAGAGTTTTTGGATATGACTCTTCTTTTTGCCACCATAACAACTTTCCAGTTTTTTAAGCACTCCACCAAACTCCACCACACCCACCAAAACCACCTCAACTTCAACACCATCACTACAAAAAGAACTTTTACCTAGAAAACTAAACTTACCACACTTAACTAAAATGTCCTCCACCCACACAATAACATCATAAGTGATGACCTCACCAACTTCAAACCCATAAAATAGATATTAGCCTTAATTACTATTTTGACAGTTTTACTGGCATAATTGCACAATTTTTGTGTTTTTATACATCTAATCTAACCATTTAGCAGCAAATTTATTCAGTTTTAGTATACAAAAATACTAAAATTTAATAATCCTTTCTAAGTAACATATGGCCACCAATAATTCAAACCCACAAACAATTAATCTCCAAAAACAACATAACATACCTACACCACTTTGCTTCTCTGCATAAACAACACACAAAACTTCAACCATAACATCAAAAATTTCCTTTTTAACGCCAAACAATTTCCTAAAAACTTCAGAACTTAGTTTTACAGCCTCCTCACACCAATCCATACAAATCTATCAACCAATTAACACAATAAACACAAAACAAGACAACCACCCCTTATTATTACAATTTTTAAAGATCTAGTAGACCTTGCTATACAAAAAAAGCAATAAGTACCACAATTGTATTCCGGTTTTTGTATAACAAAGATAGACCTATTTTTCATCCCAAAATTTAATGTGTCCATCTGAAACAAAAAAAATCAGAGTATGAACTTACCGGTTATCAACCGGTTTAATTTATTCGCTTGATTATATGATACCCAAATTCCGTCTTAACAGGATCAGAAACCTGACCTTTCTCAAGTTGAAACGCGGCAATTTCAAAAGGCTTCACCATTTGGCCTCTTCCAAAAATGCCAAGATCTCCACCTTTCTTACCTGAAGGACACAGAGAAAATTGCTTAGCTATTTCAGAAAAATCTTCACCTTGAGCTATTCGCGCTTTTATTGTTTGAGCTTCCGTTAAGGTTTTTACAAGAATATGAGCACATTGTACTTTATCTGGCATAAATAACGTGTATTAACACGTTAAGATATAACGTTTTCTACAATTAATTTAAGGTTCAAACATACTCAAAAAAAAACCATACGGCCATAACCTGCGCACAAGTGCTATAACATACTATTTTCGCACCAACATAACAAATATGTTAGTCACCAAAACTAAACAAATCCAACATTTTTAGGGACACCCGATATTCCAGACCCTTGTGAAAAAACAACCTACAAACGTGTACAATTAAATGGTCACATGGAAAAAACGGTTTTCAACATCCAAAAAGAAAACTAAAAATCAACTATAAAAACTATTAACCGTAGCAGTTTAAAAATTTGGCAGTGTACTACTTTAGATAGATAATTTGGCGTAGAATCAAATCCGTGTTAACACCATAAATGATTGGCAGGTTCATCAAATTTTTCAGGAAAAAACACGCTTAAATTCATGTACAATACATAAGCACCTGATCGGTAAAAATATATCCATATTAACACACTACTAATGTTAATAGAATTTAGTCTTTATTTTTGTACACTAAAACTAAACAAAACGCGCCACCAAATGGACAAATCAAATATATAAAAACACAAAAACCACACAACCACACCAATAAAAACATCAAAACAACAAAAGACTAACTGTCTATTAAATTAAAAAAATCAACAACTGCAAAACTTGCGTTTTTAGCCGTATATTTGAGTAAATCTGCGCCATTATTTTGGAAAAAGATTATATAACGTACTGCCATAATTTGAATTATGGCTCCTAAATATAATCGTAAAAAACCAGCAAATTACAAACCTACAGACAAAGGCAACTCAAAACTGTTATACGTTATAGTCGGCATTCTAGTTATAGCTGTAATTATTGCCGGCGTATACCTTGTGGGCGGATTTGGCACCAACAATAACGGAGAAACTACAAACCCAACACCAACACCTATCCCAACTGCTGCAACTGAAAACACAAAAGTACGACTGGAAACAAACATGGGTGACATAGTAATTCAATTATATGATGATAAACCGGTAACGACTCAGAATTTTCTAAAATTAGTAGCTTACGGGAAATATGATAACACAATATTCCATCGTGTGCTAAAAAATTTCATGATTCAAGGTGGCACAGCAACTACAAAAGGCGAAATGATAGATAACAATTGGGCAAACGTAAATGATGAAATTGGCTCAAACAATCACAATTATCAATACACAATTGCAATGGCAAAAACTAATAGTCCAAATTCTGCGACAACTGGTTTCTTCATTAACACAGTTGATAACAGTGAGATAGTCTACGAAAGCGGTATAAAATTTGATGATACATATACCGCATTTGGAAAAGTAATTGAAGGTCAAAATGTAGTGGATGCAATAGCAAACGTTCAAGTAGCATACGATAACACTTCCGGTGAAACAAGCAAACCAGTACAAACAGTAACAATAATTTCAGCAAAAATCATTTCATAAAAATAATTTTTCTTACTTTTTTTGTATATGTCCAATCGATATCAAATTAGATTTTTAACAGCATATAATAAACAATCACACAAAAAACAAGTTATAATAATTCGCTAACAATTTATTCAACAAAAACAAATAACAATTCAAAAAGATCCAAATATCACAAATTATAACACATATAACACAATAAAACAAAACAAAAACTTGACAATAAAAAACAAACAATTAAAAGCCCAAAACAAAGCATCAACTACAAAAAACCAATAACCCGTACTTCCACTATTTTATCTAACCACAATACATACAACCTAACACAGAATTTCAAAACAAAAACCACCCCATAAAAAAACCCATTTAACAAACTAGTCTACAATAAAAAATGACAATTAGAACAAAGTAGTTAGAAATCCCATAACCCTAACTCGGCTGAGCCGAAACCAAAACCAGATCCATAAATAAAGAAAAAAATAAAACACACCACAACACAACTAATAACAAGGAATCCTAAATGACAACATCAATCACAGAACACTACAAACAACAAATAGCAGGAACAATATCATGCTTCGACCGAATCATCATATCCGCAACCATACCAGGAGTATGCTACCCAGAAGGAATGGCAAAACACATAACCTCAAAAGGCATACGACTATTTGACTACCCACATTATGTAGAACCACTACGAGACGAAATACGCGCAAACGCAGAAAAAATCGCCAAAGAAAACAACCTAGAAATAGAACACATCCGCTCAAAAAACGCGTTTAGAAAAGAAGACCGCATAAAAGAAATCCTAAAACAAACACAAACACAAGAAGGCATAATACACATTTTCTCAGCCATGGAACCATGCCCAGCCTACACACCATGACACGACAAACCCTCAGGAAAAACCACACTACGCTACAAAGACGGCAAATGCCTACATTACTACTTTTACTTCATAGACAAAACCTTTGGTTTATGTTATTTACGAGTACCAACATGGGCACCCTTCCGACTACAATTCTACTGCAACGGCCACAACTACCTCGCCAACAAACTATATGAACAAAAAATAGGCTACAAACAATTAGACAACACATTTCTATCCATAGATAACTGGGAACAAGCTCAAAGAATTGCTGATGATTTCCCAGTTGGAGTACTACATGCTGCTCTTGATTTGTGGGCGCAGAAACTTTGTCCAATACTACATCATTTTGGTGATGTGAAACATCATTGGAGTATTATGCAGTGTGAGTTGGCGTTGGATGTGGTATTTTTTCGTCAGAAAGATTTGGCTCCTCTTTATGATTCAATGGTACGTACTGCTGTTCATGCTGTTAAGTGTGATAATGTGGCTACTTTTTTAGGTAAAAAGCTTGATGGTCGCTTTAAGGATGAGTTGGGGAATGATTTTAACACGAGGATTATGGGGACGCGTATTAAGCATCATATGGGTCCTGTTGCAATTAAAATGTATGATAAAGCAGGTTTAGTTTTGCGTGTTGAGACTACTGTTAATGATGTTGGTTTTTTTCGTCACTATCGGGAGGTAGAACATAAAGATGGCAGTGTGGAGAAAAAGTTTGCTCGTATGCAAAAAACGATTTATAGTTTTGGTGCTTTGCGTGAGTGTATGTGTGGGTCGAATCGGCGTTATTTAGCGTTTGTATCGGAGCTTGTTGATCCATGTGTGGGTATTTTGGATGCTGAGAAGCTTTCGTCGCCTGTTAAGTTGGATGGTCGAAGTGTGTCTGGTTTTAATTTGTTTTCTAAATCAGATTTGGATGTTATTGTTGGTTTGGTTCGTGGTGAGGGGGTTGTTGGTGGGATTACTAACAAGTTGCTTCGGGGTGTTTTGGTTGGTCGGGGTTCGGCGTGGGTTTCTAGGGTTTTGCGGCGTTTGCGTTTGCATGGGTTGATTAGGAAGGTGCCTCATTGTTTTAAGTATTATTTGACTGGGTTTGGTCGGCGTGTTCTTTTAGCGGGTTTGAAGCTTCGGGAGTTTGTTGTGATTCCTAGTTTGGCGGGAGTTTTAGTTTGATTTAATTTTCTGTGTTATTTACAAAGAATTTCACTCGTAAGATACTAACCACGGCACATTATGTACTGTTTTTTATTATAGGTAAAAAGGTGTCAAAAATAGTTTTTTTCAAAGACAAGACAAGTTTTGAGGTGTTTTGTTAGCCTGTGGTTTCTGTAGATAGAAAAGTTTCCGGGAACTACCGGATAACTTTACCATTATACTAGACCACCATACGTTGCAACATGTCAAACTCACTAAAAAACAATATTACAACGGTGGGATGACACCCATACGACTACACTCTTCTTTTAGACTATCCTTTATTTGTTTAAGATTTAGACGTTTGTGTGCGTATTCATCACCATCGATTTTATCGGTACGAAAATCACTATCTAACTGGATTAGTTGAGTGTTAATTTCTATGATGCGCTCTTTAATTTGGTCTACGTATGAACTTGCTTTTTCTTGTCCGATAACTTCAGAAGGAGCAATTGCAGTTTTTATAATACCGTCTTCGATACGCAAAATTCTAGTGGAGACACGCGCAACACTTGGGTCGTGAGTAACCATTATAATGGTTTTACCTAGTTCTCGGTTGATTTTAACAAGATGCTCAGCAATATTACGTGCATTAGCAGTGTCTAACTCACCAGTGGGTTCATCTGCTAGGAGAACAGGAGCATCATTAGCTAAGGCAGATGCTATTGCGATTCGTTGCTGTTCACCACCACTAAGCTCTTCAGGTTTATGGTGCGCCCGTCCTTCTAGACCAATAATACCTAAAAGCTCTTGTACACGTTGCTTTCGTTTAGCACGTTTAACACCTGAGGCTACCATAGAAAACTCAATGTTTTCTTGTGCAGTAAGTGTTGGAATTAGGTTGAGGTTTTGGAAAATATGCCCAACCATTTTTCTGCGGAAGTCAACCAGTTGTCGGACGGATAAACTGGTGACGATTTTGTCACCTACTGTGACAGTTCCAGCAGTGGCTTTGTCAAGACCACCTATAATGTTTAAAAGTGTGGATTTGCCACTACCGCTGGGCCCAATTATTGAGACTAGTTCACCTGCGGTTATTTCAAGATTTAAGCCTCTTAGTGCTTGTACTTCGATTTTTCCAGTGTGGTGAATTTTTACTAAATCTCTTACTTTTATGTTTAACCCGCTCATTTTGCTCTAACCATCTTTTCTAGTTTAGTAACGTATTTACTAGTCATAATCAATATTGCACCTATTGTGGATGTGTATATTAGGGCAATATATGTTCCTATGACAATCAAAACATTGGGTGGGAAAACTAGGTTTTGAGCTACGAGAGCTGTTCCCAGTCCTGTGTTAGCACTGGTTACGCTACCATATGCCATGATTACTCCAACTACACCCCCTAGAATTACTGCAAACGTTATAATTGCCAAAGATTCTACGAGAAACATCCATACAAGTTGTCGATAAGATAGCCCCCGCACACTCATTAAAGTAGCTTCACGATCGCGTTCTTTTAAACTAACAACAGCTATTAAAGCTGTACCTGCGGAAGCAGAAAGTACTGCAAATATAAGTCCAAAACTTTGCATATCCAGAATTAGTTGATCAGTATATGTAAGTGAATTAGTTTTTTCAACGGTATTTTGCCATTGTTCATCAAAAGAAATAATTTCACTTATTTCCAAATCAAGATCTCGAATTTGATTTATAACATCAGCACTGTCGGCATCAGATTCAAGACTGAGCAAAATTTTAGCATTCAAATATTCAGCCTCATATATTATACTGCCTTCAGTCATGTTAAAAAGGTGTCTTGGCACATATGAATGATACAAACCGCCAAAAACAAAACCCCCACCTGTATAATAGTTATCATCTGGTGGTTCAGACCCAACGAAACCCACTATCTCTAGTTGTCGTGGACCCGTGATGAAAACTACAGTTATTTTATCGTGAATATTAAGATCAAATTGTTTTGCAATACTTCGATCAAGTATTATAGTATTATTGTTGCCTTTTAACTCTTTAAGCATTTGATCCACAGTTGGGCCACCTGTAAACCAGCTATCTTCATAATACGCAGTAGAAGCCCATTTATCTGGCTCTATGGTTTTTATAGTCCAACTAGAACGCTTATCATTTAATGAAACTGCAGTAAGAGAATTTTCTATACTTACACTGTTAATTCCAGTTACGTTTTGTGTAATAATATTTACAAATTCTTGACTTCTGGAAGCATTAACTACACTTATTTTTACATCCGCGCCAACGCTATTGTGAACATTACGAACAATATAGTCCTCTTGACTAGATATTTGCACAGTAACTTGAACACTAAGACCTATTATTAGAGCAATCATAAAAGCAACAGCGGCTAATCGTTTAGGACTGCGTCTGACATTCTTTGCCGCTAGAGCACCAAGTTCACCCATAACTGATGATATTTTTGTTGCAATTTTTTGAAATATAGTTGAATCACGAACAAGAAGAGTTGTAAAACCCCAGAAAAATAACATTGGACCAATAATAGTCATAATAGAGTTAAACACTGTTACTATAGTTGCGAGAAGAGACAGAAGCATATTTCCGTATGAATAGTTTAATTGATTAAGCATTTGAGGAATGTTTACACCTAATAGAAATACAGCTATTTGGTAGCTACCAAGAATAAGTGCAACTATTGGGAATACTTTGCGTGCTTGTTTGTCTTCAGGCGTGTAATTACGAAGTGCTTCAACTGCAGGTATCTGTGAAGCTTTACGGGATGACCAAAATACTGAGGTAACTGACAAAATAACTGCAAAAATAAGTGTTGCTACTGCAATCATAGGGTCTAAGAGTTCTGAACTGAAGAGATTACCCAAGTTAACTGCACCAAGATAATATTGATTTAAAATTAAGCCACCAACTATACCCAATAAACCGCCAATTACACCTATAATTAATGCTTCAGCTAAAAACATTCTCTGAATTTGCCCACTTGAGAGCCCTTTAGTTGAAAGAAGACCAATTTCTCGCCTACGAATGTTAAAAGACACTGTGGAAACTGTAGAACCTAAATACCAAGAAATGAAAAATATTGGAAAAGCCACTATAATAAAACGAAGGAGTAAATTTTGAAAATTATAATTATAACTTGATAATATACTACTGACTAGGTTGTTTACGTAACCATAGGATAAATATTTACCGATAACACTATTTTGAATATTATCAGAAATCTGATTTAACTTAATAATTGACATATCAACATTATAAGGGCTAATAAGTTCTTTGTGATCCACATCAATAAAGAACGACATATTAACCGTACCATCCAATACAGATGTCCACATATCTTTAAACGTACTATCCCAGTCAACAATCAAAAAATCTGGTTGCCAACTAACATGAGAATTCGGCCAAATATTACCTGTGAGATATGCATAACCATCATCAGTCATCTCTGCAAAACCAGCAACTGTCAAATTAACATCAAGAGTTCTTGATTTATCAAATCTAGGTTGATAAAAAGTTACTTGAACATTGATAATATCGCCCACTTCTACATGGTTCTCCAACTCTCTACCAACAACAACATAACAAGATTTAGCAGGCACCTCATCCTGAGGCTTATTTATCCATTCATCATAAATATGTGACGTATTAGGAAAACTCACCATAGGCGCATAAGAAGTATAATTAGAGTTTGTAACATTCAACGGCACATGAATCTGTGCTAACATATCAACAGATTTAACACCATAAACACTTGATATATCGTTCACAATTAACGGTACATTTGTTTGGTTAAGACTTACACTAAGACTCATATCAGTCCTGATAGAACTAAGCTGCATATCAAGTGCCTGCTCAGCAGCAACATTTGTTTTTACACCTATACCCGCAAGAAACGTTGCAGCCAAAGTTACACCAATTAAAAGTGCAACAAAAAGTTTCCAACCACGAAACACATGCTTAATAGGATATACCAAAGACACGAATTCACTCACCCTAATAATTATTTTATAAAATAACTAGTTTTTAAATCTATCCACTACACAGCATTGGAACATACAAGAAATCAGCTTTAGAACAACAAGAAATAGCACAAATAGACCAATACACGTACAACAAGCAACGTATAAAACGAAAACACCATTCAAAAATTAAGAGGTTAATACGTTTTTTATCAGCTTAAACTCCAAATCGATTTTCAACATTTTTGTAGATCAAATTAAACGTATAACAATATGTACACAAAAAATGTATGTGCTTAGCTCGCGTAAACATACATACATAATACATGCATAACCATACATATACCGTCCAGATTTGTTGAACAAAAATAACATAAAAAATTTAAATTTCAACTTAAAATAAACAAGAAAAAACTTTTTCCCACTAAAAAGCTAAACACATACCAAAAAAACAGTAGTTTAAAATGTAATATTAAAACATAAAAAAGAAAAAGAGGAAAAAATTAGGGATACCAAACAGCAATCAAAACAACATCACCAACAGTACCAGCAACAATACCAGAAGAAGACAACACACCAATAGAACCATCAGCATAAA
>WRNB01000035.1 GCA_009776805.1 Candidatus Bathycorpusculum grumuli
GAGTAGCATTAGTAGTTGATCTGTTGGGTTGAGGGTGAAGGGGTGTCCTGCTCCTATGTTTCTTTTGCGGTTTGGTCTTTGTAGTCTTTTTTGTTGGTGTGTGGTGTATTTTTCGTTTAGTGTTTGGTTTATTGTGTTGAATTCTTGTAGGGTGAGGCTTGAGAAGTTTTTGAAGTGTTCTGGTTTTTTGGATAATGTGGCGTAATTGAGCATGTGAGCACCTTTAATTGGTGAGTGTTGTGTTTGTGTGTTAATAAAAGCTTTGTTTTAGCGTCAAAAAACTAATAACGACTAAGGTCTAATAATGAATAGTTTTGTGTGCTAAACGTTTTATTTTTGTGTGAAATGTCAGATGTTTATGTTTGATGTGTTGTGTGTTTCGTTTACCTGTGTATAAAATATTTTTTGGTGTGATTTCGCGGTAGACACAATCATCATTTGAAAATATTGCGGTTGTATCTAGTTTTAAATCTTTTAACAAGGTTTAGTGTTTTTGTAAAATTTCGTTTTTCGTGTTCTAAAAATATGAGTTACAACATTGTATTATCATGATTTATTGTATGTCATAACTAGCAAGGGTGTTTTTTGCAGTGAACTCTGCTCCACATTTCATCTAATTTCAAGGGGTATTTTGATGGTTTTGGTGAGGTTTGTGTATTTTGGGTTTGTGTTTGTTTGTGTTTTTTTGTTTTTTTAAAGTGGTTGTGGTGGTGTTTTGGTTGATGTTTAAAGCTCGTGAAATATCGCGTATGCCGTTACTCTTTATGGATATTTTTATTATTGGTTGTTTGGCTTGTGGTGGTGTGTTTTTGTTTGGATGGTTTTTTTGTGGTTGTTGTGTTTGCGGTGTGGGGGTGTTGTTTGGTTGGTTGTTTGTTTTTATTGTTTTTTTGTTATTGTTGTGTATGTGTTTTATGGTTGTTTTTATTGTTCTTGTTAGGTTGTGTGGTGTTTTTGTTTATAAACTATTTTGATGCATGGCTCTGGTTCTTAAGCTGTTCCGCTATAGTATGGGTTGATAAACACTGTTAAACAATTTAATTATTATATACCAGTTTTTACTTTACAATTCATAACTGCATTTAAAATGGGGTTATATTTATGGGTCATACATTGGCTACTTGGAAAACTCTTGAAGATCTCTTAATTAATCTTCGGAAAAAAAATGTGCAAATTCCGGTAAACATTTTTGAGGATTTACGGATGGCACGATCTATGATTGATTTGTCATTCAATAAAGATATTCGAGAGGAAGCTGTAGCAAAAGCTGAAGAATATACTGTAAATGTTGAAGCTTATTTGATAAGTAAAGCACAAGAAGTTTTTGAACCGTCTATAGTGAATGAATGGTTCAAACGGCTTAAAGAAGCTGATTTACAAGTAGATAAAGAAGTAATTAATATGGTTGACGATAGATTTGTAGTTGGTGCACCCAGAAACACAAGTTGGGTTCGTATTGAACCTGATGGCAAATGGTCTGCGGAATACATATTTGAATTGGCTGACAAAATGAATCTAATTGTTAATATACAAAACGATGGACGCGTTATGGTGTATGGTCAGTTAAGTAACATTAAAACATTTGTTAAACAAATAGCCTCCAAAAACAACTGAACATTTTTTTTGCTGCTAACCATTTTTTATAAATAAATAGAGTTGTTTGGTTAAAGCTTATTAAATTGTAAAACTATCAAACTGTTAGGCAGAAGACTTTACGAGGAAAAATTTGTGCCTATTTACTTACATAACCACTTTCAGGAGAAATGTGTTAATTGATTTTGTTAATGACTACTGCGCCTCCTTCTAACGCACCATGGTTTCACGGGAAAAGACTCCCCCCACTTGGACTTATGTATGTTGCTGCGTCTCTGGAACGAGCCGGGCATGAAGTACATATGCTTGACAATTATTTAGAACAACAAAGCACAGAAAAAATCCAACAACATGTTTTGAAACTTCAACCCAGTATTGTTGGTATAACCTGTGGTAGTGCTACCTACAAAAAATGTGTTGAAACAGCAAAAGCCATTAAACAAATGATTCCAAACTGTAAAATTATAGTTGGCGGATGGCATGCATCTTATATGCCTGATAGTCTGCTTGAAACTCACGAAATTGATTATGTAGTTATGGGTGAAGGAGAAAATGCAATAACTGAACTTGCTGCTTTTATTATGAAAGAAGATTATGTTGGAGCTTCAACCGTGTCTGGTGTAGCATGTAGGAGTTCTTTAGGTGTTATAAAAAATGAACCTAAATTTGTTGATATGGACAAGTTGCCTTTTCCAGCACGGCATCTTTTACCTTTGGAAAAATATGATCGAAATATTGAATTTTTAAAAGCTAAACCTGCTGATGTGATGAGTATAAGTCGCGGCTGTGTTTTTAGTTGTGGTTTTTGTGAAACTAAAAAACTCTGGGGTAACATTAACCGTCAATTCAGTCCTCAACGTGTTATGGCTGAAGTAACAGATTTAGTAACTCGATATGGCACTAAAGGTATCTACTTTATTAACGATAATTTTACTATGCACAAAAATCAAACCTCAGAATTTTGTGACTTGCTGATTAAAAGTAAAATAGATCTTGAATGGGTTTGTGATACCAGAGTTGACCTTGTTAATCAAGAAATTCTCAACAAAATGGCTTCAGCAGGTTGTAAAACCATATGGTTTGGTATAGAATCTGGTTCACAAAAAGTTCTTAACCACATCAACCGTCACATAACCATCACACAAATCGAAGAAGCAACCCAGTTATGTCGTAAAGCTGGTATTCAGGTTGCTTGTTCATTTATGTTAGGCATGCCAAGCGAAACTAAAGAAGACTTAATGGCATCTTATCGTTTTGCTGATAAACTCAATGCTGACTGGTGTCAGTTTAACGTATTTATTGCTTACCCTGATAGTCCATTATGGCGTGAAATGCTTGAAACAGGTAAATACACGCAACTTGACGATTTCCTATACAGTTACAAGACTGACGAATTTGACTACAATGAATTGATGCGTATACAAAAACAGTTCTTTAAAGACTATCACCGTGCTCCAAAACGTATCATAAAACGTGCAAAAAGAGAAGGTATACTAAACTTTGCCAAACGACAACTTCGATTAACGAAAACTAACAATGCTGGAATGGCATAAAATAGGGAATAAAAGTGCAAAAGCGACGGCTTGGTAGAACAGGTCTTCAAGCATCAATAATTGGTTTTGGTGGAACATGGATATCTGAGATAGACAAATCTACAGCTGTACATGTTGTTAGAAAAGCCTTTGACTTTGGCATTAACTATTTTGACACTGCTCGTTGGGATGGCGACAGTGAAGAAAAAATTGGTTGCGCATTAAACGATGTGCGTGACCAATGTATCATTGCAACAAAAACAGGTCATAGAACTAGGAAAGAATCACTTAAAGACTTAAAGAAGAGTCTTCAACTTCTCCAAACCAATTATGTTGACATAATTCAACTGCACGGTATTGATGATGAAAAAACTTTGGCTAAAGCCATGAGTTCAAACGGTGCTCTTCAAACCTGCAAAAACGCACAAAAGAAAAAAATAGCAAATTTTATCGGTATAACTAGTCACAAACCTCAGATTTTAATTAAAGCCGTTAAAACTGGCGAGTTTGACATGGTTTTGGTACCTCTAAACGTTATTACTCGACAAGCTGAAGAAGAGCTTTTGCCAATTGCTAAAGATCTTGATGTTGGTGTAGTGGCAATGAAATCGCTTTCTGCTAAAACATCCAATCTTGTAACTTGTGTGTATCAGCCTTCACTTTCATTGGTTTCCGATGAACTTGAACTTAGAACTCTCTTAGGACAAAACAACACTGAAATGGTTTATAGCCTTCTTAGGTATAATTTGTCAAAAGATATTACTTCAACAATTGTAGGATTACGTTCACTTATTGAAGTTGAAATTGCCGCTAAAGTAGGTGCAAACTATCACGGTTTAACTGCTATAGAACAGAAACGTTTTAACTTTAACCTTGAGATTTATTGCCGTGATTGCGCTTTATGCATGCCCTGCCCTGAAAAAATAAACATTCCTGCGATACTACGTTTTTGTTCTTTCTATACAGACTTTGGACTGAAAAATTGGGCTTGTAAACTATATGGTGGTTTAGAGATAAAATCTGACAAATGCACAAAATGTGGGTTATGTAACCAAAAATGTCCCTATAACTTACCTATAACAGATATGCTTAAAGAAGCCCATCATAATTTAGCTAGTTTTTCTGAAATAGACAGATAAACGTTGCTGTTGGAGCACCCCATTCAGGTGAATATGTTTTTGATTGGAGTAACGTGAATTTATTGCCAAGCATATGTTGGAATCTTTCTGTGGTGAACCAGTTTTTGTGGGCGTCATATCGTAAACCTTCAATACCTTCTGGAGCCTCTAAAATTAGCAGGCCTTTAGATTTTAACACTCGACAAGCATCATCAAGAAAACGTTGTGGGTTCCAAAGATGTTCAACAACCTCAGATGCTAAGACAACATCGAACACTTCTGATTTGAAAGCCAAATTCTCAGCATCTCCTGAAAAAACGTTTGAAATGCGACGTTTGTGAGCTATAGGTGTGATTGTTGGTAAATCAAAACCTGTTACTATGTTGCCTTGTTTTGCGATAGGTTCACTTAATACACCATCACCGCAACCTACATCAAGAACGTTTAGGTTTTTTCCACATTTGTTTATCATTTCAAGGAAAGTTTGGATTCTTGCTTGATTCAAAGGTCTTGCGTAGGAAACAGCGGTACTATGTTGAAATGCAGCTGTGTAGGTATCATATTTTTGCCACTCTATCCAGTCCTGACGTTTTGTGTTCCTGTGACGGTATATTGTCTCTCGTATGATGATGTGTTGTATCTGTTTTGGATTTCTAATAAGCCACATTATACCGTGAATGCGTCTTTTGATGCTGTTTGACATTACTTCTAATTGAGTGTTTTCTACAATTTAAGCATTACATAGTCTGAATAAAACATAAAAAATTGTTACAACCAGCAGAAAACATAAGGTGCCACTTTTTTATACTGCAGATTTAGGTCTAAGTGTTGGTTAAATCGTTATGCGTGTCAAACTTCGAACACATGATCGAAGCTGCTAAAATTGTTGTATGTGAGGGGGTGCTTCAATTCTCGTCGCTTCGTGGATAATTGTGTTTTCCGCCCCGCAGAGAGGGTTTCTCTTTGCAGATGTCGCTACTCTCGAATCTACATGATGTCATGAAAAAATTTCGGAGGTTTTAAGAAGTGATCCTGTTTAAGTTCGTTTTAATTTTTGCCCAAAACCCATTGTCACCCCGAAAATTTGGGTCATGTTTTAAAATGGTTTATGAACATGACAAATAACATATAATCAACACGAAGACAGTTAAACATGTAAATAAAACAATCACCTGTATCCGTTGTGAAAGCAAAAAATCGTGAAAATCGGCAAAAAACAATAAACACCAAGATCTGTTATTGAATAAAAATTCATACAACATAAAAAAGGAGCAACTATATATTTTATATATACTATATGCACGAGGCATATTAACATTACAACTAATTCTTATTAGATTTAACATGAAACATACAATAGACTTTGGATGTTATTATTTGTCGGTTCTAAAATCGAGTACACAATGCCTAAATGATTCAAAAAACGTGCCATTAAAACACAAATACCACAATAACTCGCCAACAAAATACACACTTTACCACTAACCACTAATAACACCTAATATCTAATATTAAACATTAAAAATTTTATTGATAATATACCGTTACAAAAAATGAGAGGTTTAATTTAATGAAAAAAAAACTCAACAATATTTACAATAATATTCATACTTTGTGTTATTGCAGCTGGTATAGTTACAACACATTTTATACTTCAAAAACAAAATGACACGACTACACTCCCAACAAATAAGTCAATATCAACACCTAACACAACACAACCTCAAAACTCGGCCACTCCAACACCTACACCATCCCAAAAAACTACTCCAAAATCATCACCCTCAAACTCTGGCGGAACTTCCCCATCACCGTCTCCAACACCATCATCAACAACATATACAGTACGTTACTGCCTTGAAGGCTCATCAATTAGAGTAGATAATGAAAAAATTGTATATGGCCAAACAACAGGTACAACAGTGACTGAGAACGCTATTGACATCTCAGGCTACACCAAAGTTAATCCTACAAGCTTAACAAGCACCCTTAATGCAACAAATAACATATTTATATTCTATTACATTGCAAACTCGGATATTTCATACACGATACGCTATTATTTGGAGGGTACAGCCATTAAAATTGCTGAAGATGACATTGTAACGGGTAGAACGATGAATGTTAGCACATCAGTGACTGCTAAACCATTTGCTGGTTATACTATTATAAGTAATAGCCCTCTAACTGCCCGACTTAATGCTACAGCTAATGTCTTTGTGTTTTATTATCGAGCAAATACGGATATTTCGTATATTGTTCATTATTATTTAACTGGTACAACAGTTAAAATTGCAAATGACAAGACTGTTGCTGATCAAGTAATGGGTGCGTCGATAACTGAGTCTGCAATATCTATTACAGGTTACACTGCTGTAGTGCCTACTTCTATAACTGCTGATCTTAATGCCGTTAATAATGAATTTGTGTTTTACTACAAAGCAAACACAAACGAATATGACCTTACCATTGTAATAATAGGAAAAGGCACTTCTACTCCTGCAGGGGGAACCCATAGCTATACATCAGACACAGTTGTCAATTTAATTGCTACACCAGATAATGGATGGAAATTTAGCGCATGGGATAACACGAACTCTGATTTCACTATTTCCAGCTCTGTTATAATGACCTCTGACAAAACCGTTACACTATACTTTACACCACCATACCAAGCATATGGCTTTAGCTATAGCCCATACACACAATCTGGCCAAAACCCTAACTATGGAACCGTCATATCTGAAACTCAAATACGCAACCATTTATCCATGATACAACCTTACACTCAATGGATACGTACCTATGGCACAACAAATGGTTTAGAACATGTGGGCAAAATAGCACATGAGATGAATTTACAGGTGGCTGCACAGGCATGGTTAAGTAAAGATGAAGTTAGCAATCAGCAACAGATAACTAATCTTATTAATATTGGGAAAAACAATGAGGCCGATTTGCTTATCGTAGGTTCGGAGGTGTTGCTACGCGGGGACTTGACTGAGACTCAGCTAATTAATTACATAAATACTGTTAAAACGGCTGTGCCTGGAATTCAGGTTACAACCGCAGATACTTATGGCGAATTGCTAGCACACCCTAACGTGATGGCGGTTTGTGATGTCATTATGGTTCATTATTATCCTTTCTGGGAAGGTGTAGGTTTAGATGATGCTGTCTATAAGATAAACCTGTGGCATCAACAAGTCTTATCTGCAGCTGGCAGTAAATCGGTAATTGTTGGTGAAACAGGTTGGCCAAGTGCTGGAAACACTATCGGTAGTGCTGTGCCAAGTGTTGAGAATGCGCAGGCTTATTTCATAAATTTTGTGTCTTGGGCAAGAGTGACAAATACGCCGTATATGTATTTTGAAGTGTTTGATGAGCCTTGGAAAACAAGTGAGGGTGCGGTTGGTCCTCATTGGGGAGTTTGGCAAAGTGATGGTACTCTTAAAGCGGGTATGGAACGTGTGTTTAATGGTGAAACGGTGGTAAATAACTGGGATGGCGATATTATAGGGGGTCCTGGAATAGCTGAAATATTCTTTACGAGCGTACCATCTATTGGTAGTAGCAGTGTTTTAGAGGGGACAGTTTTGCATGTTAAACCCTCAGAGTATGCGGTTGTTGTCTACATTAAAGTAGGTAATGGGTGGTGGATAAAACCCTATGATATACAGCCGTTTACTGCTATAAACAAAGATGGAACATGGGCCTGCAATATTGTCACTGGAGGAAACGATGGTCAAGCAACTGAGATTGCAGCATATCTCATACCGAAAACGTATAATCCGCCAATTATCACAGGGCTTCCGTTGCCAATGGAACTAGATACAAATGCAGTTGCAAAAATAACCGAAACACGCTAAATACCTTCTCTTTTCCAGACACAGTACTGCTCTAATCTCGCTATAATGAATCATGAGAGACTTTATCATCTACAGTTGGTGCTGGAAGAGACACAAAAACAGTCAAATGTTTTCATGGAAGAGTACACTTCCGGCGGCGCGCCGACGCTGGAAGAATCACGAAAGTATATAATTTAGCCATCGTATTATAACGGTTAGGTTTAGCAGAAAAAGATAGTGTATCTTTTGGTGTCTTTGAACAAGTATTATGGAAAACTATCTGTGTCTTTTTGTAGATTGAAATAATGGAGCTTTGAGCCCGAATGAGAAAATTAGCCTAAAAGAAAACACCAAAAAACAATAAATGCTAAAGCCTAATATTTTTTGGCAAAATTTTTTATAGTTTTGCTCTTACATTTTTTTTGATAGAAAACATTGGATTCAAAAACGTATATTAGTCAAGTATCCAATTTATCAAACGAATAAGAGTAGGGAAAAAATTTGAAGACTCACGTTACACTCGTTAACCCTCCGTATCCTCAAGGAGCACATCAGCATCCACCCTTTATTCCATTAGGAATTGGATATTTAGCCGCTGTCTTAGAGAAAGCTGATTATCAAGTAGATGTTATTGACTGCCAAGCAATGAAACTAAGTTATGAACAGTTCCGTGAAGAACTTGCTAAACGCAAACCTGATGTTGTAGGCATGACTGCAACAACTTTGATTTATAAATCAGGTGCTGAATGTGCGAAAATTGCTAAAGAAGTAAACCCAAAAATAATCACAATTCTTGGTGGTTCTCATGTCTCTTTTTGGGATGAAAATGCCTTAAAAGAATATCCTGCGCTTGATATTATTGTACGTAAAGAAGGTGAAAAAACACTTATCGAGTTAATGGAACGTATAGAAGCAGGAAACTCATATTATGACGTAGCAGGTACCACCTGTAGAAATGGCGACGAAATTATCAAAAATCCTGATCGACCATACATTCAAGATCTTGATTCATTACCCTTTCCAGCTCACCATCTTTTTCCTCTTGATTATCTTAACAAATTCGGTGTAGTTATATTTCCTGTGTACACAAGTCGTGGCTGTACTTTTTGGTGTAACTTTTGTTCAGCGGTACGTATGTTTGGTCGAGGCTATCGTATGAGAAGTCCTGAAAATATTGTCAATGAACTTGAACATCTTGTAAAAACTTTTGGTGCCCAACAATTTACTTTCTATGATGATGCATTTTCTGTTGACCAAAATCGTGTTCGTGAAATATGTAGACTTATAAAAGAACGAGGCTTAAAAATTAAATGGGATTGCGAAACTCGTGTAGACATGGTTGATCGTGAACTATTACAAACTATGAAAGATGCCGGATGTATTGCTGTTTGGTTTGGTGTTGAAGCAGGATCACAAATGGTTATTGATGCCATGGGGAAAGGTTATAAACTTGAAACAATTAAAAACTCTTTCAAAACTGCTCAAGAGGTTGGGTTAATGACTGTTGCAAGTGTTGTTCTAGGGTTCCCTGAAGAAACTCCTGAAACTTTGCGAGAAACAACAAAATTTATTGAAGCACTTAATCCTGATGATGTTGGTTATTATATTGCTACTCCCTATCCAGGTACTCCAATGCATGAACTTGTAACCGAAAAAGGCTGGCTGAAAATTACAGACTTTAACCGTTATGATACTGCAACTCCAATTTTTGAAACTCCCTATATCAGTTCAAAACAGCTTGTAGAAATGCGTGAGCAAGCTTTCCACAGTTTCTACATACGTATCGGTTATATCTGGAAAATGTGGCGAAAAGGTGGAGTTTACGGAAAATCAGCTACAAGAACAGCTTTGGCGCATATACGGAGAAAAATTAAAGCAGCCTTTTAACAGGGCTTTCTTTTTTTCATGTTTAATGGTGAATGATGATGTGTGCGAATGCAAAAGTTACATTGATTAATCCTCCAGCGTTGCAAGATGTATTTCATCATCATCCTTATTTGCCTACGGGTTTAGCTTATTTGGCTGCTGTTCTTGAAGAAAAGGGTAATCAAGTAACTGTTTTGGATTGTATTGCTGAAGGTATAGATCAGCATCAACTTAAACAAAAACTTGGTCAGTTTAATCCTGATGTTATTGGTATAAGTTCTATGACTCCTATGGTGGATTCGACTCTGCAAGCTGCAAGAGGTGCTAAAGAAGTTTGTCCTGATGCTACTGTTGTTTTAGGCGGTCCGCATGTTACTTTTATGGATAAAGAGATTCTTTCTGCTGAACCAGTAGTTGATGTGATTGTTCGTGGTGAAGGTGAGGTAACTCTTGCAGAATTAACCAAACGGATTATTAATAATGTTGGTTTTAACACTGCTGACGGTATTACTTATCGACATCAAAACCAGATTGTACAAAATCCAACTAGAGGATATATTCAAAATTTAGATGATTTGCCTTTTCCCGCTTACAACTATTTTAAGCTTGAAAAATATCGTCTTTTCGGTAAATTGTTTTTTCCTGTTATTACTAGTCGTGGATGTCCTTTTCAATGTAATTTTTGTACTACTAGTCGCATTTTAGGTAAACAATATCGTGTGCGAAGTCCACAAAACATTGGTCATGAACTTGAATTGTTAAAACGAGAATACGATGCAGACTCGTTCACTTTCTATGATGATACATTAACTCTTGATAAAAAACGACTTTATGATATTTGTGATGAAATAAAAAGCAGAAAACTTAACACTCCATGGGACTGTCAGACTCGTGTAGATCAAATTAGTGCAGAAATGTTTGATAAAATGAAAAAAACTAATTGCCAGCAAGTCTTTTTCGGGGTCGAATCTGGATGTCAAAATGTATTAAACTTTGTAGGTAAACGTACTACTGTTGAGCAGAATGAAACAGCCATCAAACTTGCAAAAAAATCAGGTCTATTTGTTTCCATATCAATTATTATTGGTTATCCACATGAAACAGCTCAGATGCGTAAAGAAACTCTTGATTTCATTAGGCGCGCTGAACCTGATGATGTGTACCTCTGCATAGCAACCCCCTACCCTGGTACAGAGTTACGTAAAGAAGTTGAACGATTAGGTTACAAGATGTCCTCTAACTGGAGCCACTACGATACTACAACACCAGTATTTGAAAATCCTTTACTTCCAGATAAAGAGGCACTTCAAATACGTAAAGACTTTTATAACAGTTTTTACTCACCAAAATATGTTCTGCGCCACATGTTTAAACGCAACTTTTACAGCCATGTTATGTCCCGTGTTGCTATTAACCACATAATTTGGCGCATAAAAGGCAGATAATTATATTCTGCTTTTTTCTTAAAACATTTTATCTTTTTTATTTTTAGTAAAGTTTTTCAGATGCAAAAAACCATATCTATTAGAGAGGCTCTTAAATGCACGTTTGTCTCATAAACCCGCCTAGAATTCAACCAAAAGCTTGGGGAAAACCAAGTGTTTACCAACCAATGGATATTTCATATGTAGCTGCAGTGTTGGAAAAAAATCATCAAGTACTAGTTATTGATGTGCCTAACGAGGGTTGGGAACTCATTGAAGAAATTGAAGGGGGAAAATATCGACAGGGTTTATCGAACACAGAGATTGCTGCTCGGATACAAAAATTTAAACCCAAACTTGTTGTTATTTCTGTACCTTATTCAGGCTGGTCATCTGCAGCTTTTACTGTAGCTGAAACCATAAAAAACGTTGATAAAAACCTTAAAATTGCACTTATTGGGTTACATCCCTCTTCACGTCCAAATGAATGTTTAACACAAGCTAATGTTGATTTTGTAATAATTGGCGAACCAGAAATAACAACTCTTGAACTGTCAAACGTATTTGAAAGTAATAATCTTCAAGAATTAAAAAACGTTAAAGGAATAGGCTTCATAGAAAACAATACTGTTGTAATTACTCCGCCAAGACCTTTTATTGAAGATCTTGACACGTTACCCTTCCCAGCACGTCATCTGTTACCTATGAAAGAGTTTTTTGAAGCTGCTAAAAAAATTCCAATTAGCGGTAACTTGAAAAAACCTTCAATTCGTATGTTAACTACCCGTGGTTGTCCATATGGTTGCGTTTTTTGTTCAAACCACATAACTATGGGTTATAAATGGCGTGCACGCAGTGCTGAGAATGTTGTTGCTGAAATTGAGCAAATAATCAAAGCATATGGTAAACATCAAATTGATTTTTTGGATGACAATATTGCTTTTAATCGTGAACGTATAGTGAAAATTTGTAATTTGTTAATTGAAAAACGTCTAAATATTGAATGGTGTACTCCTAATGGTGTTCGCGCAGATGCTTTAGATTCAGAACTTTTAGTTTTAATGCGCAAAGCAGGGTGTAAAAAAATATTGATTGCCCCTGAATCAGGTGTCCAACATATCGTAGATGATGTTCTTAAAAAACGTCAAAGTCTTCAACATGTAGAAGAAGTAGTAAGTGCAGCTCATAAAGTTGGAATTAAAGTTGGATGCTTTTTTATTTTAGGCATGATTGGTGAAACTAAAAACGATATGAAACAAACAATCCAGTTTGCTCATAAATTACGCCATTTGGGTGCTGAATATTTCTATTTTAGCTATGCAACACCTCTTTATGGTACTGAATTGTATCGTCAAGCTAAAGAAGGAAACTATTTAACAAGTGACTTTAGTGATGACGCGTTATCTGCGGTACAACCGTTAATTGAAACTCCCGAGTTTACTGCTGATGATTTACGTTGTTTAGCTGCGGAAGCAAATCTGGTAAATCCAACAGTTACCCATGAACGAATATTGCGTGCATTGCGTAATCCAAAAAAAGCTATAGAAATTTTACTTGCAAGAAACAAGATAAAACATAAAATTTCTTAACCCAAACTTACCAAGTCATCTGTAACATTTAACCATTCTATAATTTTTTGTTAACCAAATTTAAGTTGCAGACTGGCTTTTTTGATTATGTAATATCCTTTAGTACCTCTCCATTCCGTTTTATCTTTCTCTATTTTAATTTGTTTTTTATAGATTGGACAATCAATTACTAAAGTGTGATATTCTCCCCATTCACCAATAGGATTGATTTTTTTCTCAGCAACTCTTTGTTTAATTTCGTTAATAATATTTTGATCCATAACTTTGCCTAACCATTCTTTGTTTGCACCAAGCGAAGTATCCACTTCAATGATTAAGCATCTGAACCCTTTTTGGTACATTTCTTCCAATCCATTTATTGGATCTTTACCGAAAAGAGGCGCATATTGTTTGACACCTATTGGATCAAGAATATCTCTATAATAATCAAGATGCTCAGGTGTAGTTGTTACTCCTGAAACCAACATAGTTGCTCCTAATTTTTTAAGTGCCTTGCTTATATCCTGCGAATTTTTACCCACAATTATTGCTGGAATACCTGTTGCTTCAGAAATCAATCCGATAAGATGTTTATTTTCCAGATGAGCTTTACCGCCTGTTTGGATAAACATCAAATGTTTAACATCTAACCCTTCTTTAAGTGCTGAGAACAACGCGTAAACTGAGTCTTTTCCCCCTGAAAGTGAAACAACAACATGGTCAGTCATCAAATTACACCATAGTTATGTTATATTACTTTTTGAAAAATAAAAACCTACACCTAAACAAAAAAAATGTTAGACTTGGTAGATTGAAGCTAAATCTTTCTGGTAGGGTAAACCTGCTCGTGCTCCACGTGATGTGACGCTTCTTGAAGCTACAAAATTGCCTATTCTACCGCATTCATAAAGATTATTTTTATTATCCAACAACCCATAAAGAAAACCCGCATCAAAAGCATCTCCAGCACCTGTAGTGTCAACGGTTTCTACTAAAAACGGTTCTACTGTAACTTGTTCTTGCCCATCAGTTACATAACAACCCTTTACACCAAGTTTAACAGCCACTATTTTTACACCCATTTCTAAAATAACCTTTGCCCCATTACGATAATCCTTTTCACCTGTTAACTGTTCAAGCTCTAAAGAATTAGGCATAAATACATACGAACTTCTAATAAGCGGTTCTATAGCTGAAAACCCTCTTTGAGCATAAAGTGCACCTGGGTCAAAACTAAGCTTGATTGATTTAGGTAACATTCCTGCCAACTTTTTTTGGGCACGAAATGGCTTCTCACCAACAAACGAAGAAATATGCAAAAAACTTGTTTGAGCAATATATTCCAAATTAATTTCTCTTGATTCAAGTGTATCGTTTTCACCTGGATTAATATAAAGTGCTCTTGCACCTTTCTTATCTACAAACCCCAAAACTGTGCCACTTTTACCTTTTTTTGAACGAATAATTCCATCAACATTTACATTTTCGCTGATAAAATTGTCTACTTGTAATTTTCCTTCATGATCATCAGCTACTTTTCCAACAAACCCTACTTTACGTCCAAGACGTGCTAAACCTACAATAGTGTTTGCTGCTGAACCACCACAGGATTCCGTATAACCTTCAATAAAACTTTCTTCTTCTGGTCCTGCAATACGCCCAACTTTTAACAATGTATCAACGTTTAAGGCACCAAAGCCAATAACGTCAATTTTATGCATTTATGTCCAGCTCACTGAAGAATATTTTATATTTTCCCAATTTACCTCCATAATTACCAGCTGAAATACGCGTAACACCTTCAATACCAAGAACTGACTCTATACCTTTTTTAAGAGCTATTTTCATTACTTCAACACTCACACCATCAAGAACCAACTCTGCAATATAATTCACTCCATCAGGCACCAAAGACTCTTTACCTAACTTGGCTTTAAGCGATGGACAGTACACGTGATTTGTTGTGGGACCAATTTCTGGAAAACGCGTTTCCGGTTTAGACCCTGCAGAACAAACATCAAACGAAGTAATAACACCTGACACAGTGTGAATAGCCTCAAGTGACTTTTTACCCGCCTCTTTTAACGCCTGTTTTGTTTCACACATAACCCAAAAATTTCCACCCATAATACCACACGCATAACCAATGTAACGCTCAATAACAAAATCTGGAACCATCAAAGGTACAACAATAACCTCTCTATCACAACGTTGCTCAACCCATTCATACCCATCGCCACAATGACCAACACGTCCCATCATATCCATCTTGCCTTCCGCACTATGCAAAGCATCAAAAACTGCTGTGAAAGGCTTAACTAAAATATCCTGCCTAATTTTAAACGAAAGCTCTTTTTCAAACTTTTCAAGACACTTATCAAACCCTTTCTTCTCATCAAGTTCACCCCAAAACTGCAAAATAGCTCCCACTCTACCATCTGGAGTCTCTTTTTCTGTGAGATAACGCTCAACACCTCCCTCTGTTCTGCCAATTACAACAGACGGCGTTGCTGTCGCATCATTTGCCGCAGCCATTAATGTCTCCATATCATCCGCTGTGACAATTACCCGACTAAAAATTCCAGTGAACGCTTCAACAAACGTATCATCAATAACTACTTTTTGTGCCAACTTATCCAAGTCTCCCAATAGCTACACCACGAACTTTTTTACGAAATTCGCTACTTTCCGTAACTAACGTGTTCATATTCTCACTTGTAACTATTTGAACTTTCGGTTCACCATTAGACCTAAACATTTGTTTAACCAACTCCAAATCTATCTCATCAATATCCAAAAACGATCCATCCCAAGCCTCAAACATCTCAAGAGTTTTTGCTCTACCAAACCGATAAAAAACGTCTGCAATAACAGCCGTCACAATATTGCTCTCTGATATAACTGCAATATCCGCATTCTTTACCGCATAATTGTTACCATTAAATGAAACCGCTAAACCATTACGTTCTCTAACTAGCCTTAACGCTTCCACATCAGTAATACTATCTCCAACATACATAACATTTTCAAACGACGTTTTTAAATGTTTAACAACATCACAAATAGACCAAGCCTTATGTGCCCCACCAACAACAACAACATTGCTAAAAATTTCACCCACAGGCATCTGTGTAAGTTCACACCAAAAAATCTCGCCAAGCCGACCAATTAATGTCTGATCATTCGAATTAAAATCTGACAAACTCTTAGCATCAGCAGGTATAGTAATTGGAGACATTTGACTAATTTCTCGTGCTCTTTCACATAAAATATCTCTCTCCTGAACTGTCATAGATATACTGTCAAGACTAACTTTTGTGCAATACGTGTTTTCATACGGAAAATTTATTGCTCTGCAAAACGCTTTAATGTAATGTTCATAACTGGTACTAACAATATACCGTTCTGCAATAGATTTGATATGTTTAAGTGAACTTTGGGTATCTGAAATTAACAAAATATTGTCAGCTGAAAAATCTTCCATCTGTTTATCAGTTACATCATAAGCCTTCAAAAAAGGCAAAATTAATTTTAATGTATTACCTGCTGTGTAACCTGTCTTTTTGAAGACATCAGCCAAAACATCATCGTACTTGCTTATGTTACTAAAGAAACGTTCACCATTAGGTATAAACTTGGCAACCAATTCGTAGGCATTATCGTTTTTCGAAATTGGACCTTCACAGTCAGAAATAAAAACACCTTTCATGTTTTATTTCTCAACTCTTCCATATGTCTTATACTTTTAGTGATGTGGTGATGTGCTGCAATGTCTGTTCGGTTCCATAATCCACCTCCACTTATGGCTTTTGCGCCTTCTTGACTGATTTTACGTGCTTCTTCAATACTCTCACCAATTGCCAACACTCCAACTGCACGTGATTTTAACGCATAATTTCTACCATTTCTTAACTCCATTGAACCTGGGTAAATACGTATAGCATCACCATATTTTTCGGTTAATTTATATGCTTCAGTAAAATCAACTGCTGTATCAATATCTGACTTAACTACCTTGTCTATATAAAAATCCATGTAACCCCCATAATAAGGAGGAACTTTGTAGGTTAAAACAGTTGCTGCTTTATTTAACTCAACATTTAACAAGTTTCCTTCAATCATTTTATAGCAAACATCTACAAAATCATCTTTAATTATTGGAAAAACATTAATGCTTTCAGGATCACCTGGGCGACTGTTTATCTCTAAAATCTTTATTCCTTTGCCTGTATGCATAAAAGCCAAATACAATGGCACCCCACGAAGTGCCATTTTATCCCCAATTTGTTCACTCCAACCATTAAACACTTTATTTGCCAACGTAACCTCATTTTCACGTTCAATAGTAGTCAAAAAAGGAAGTTTATCATCTACATCTTTGTAAGAACCCATACCACCTGTATTTGGTCCTTTATCATCATCAAAAGCACGTTTATAATCTCGTGTATCAGGCAAAGGAATGAAATGTTTTCCATCACAGAACGCCATACAACTAGACTCCTCTCCTTCTACTTTCTCTTCAATAATAACAGCACTGTATTGAAAATTTGACATAAAATGCTCAAATAACTCTTCACGGTTAACAAAATGATCACCCCAAACACCTACACCTTTACCAGCTGATGGTTTGTCAGGTTTAACTACTGCTTGATTATCAAGTTCATCCAACCATTTGTAAACATCAGTTTTAACCTGATTTTTATCATCATAATTTTCAGGGTCAAAAATTTTAAAACGAGGATTAGCTTCAGGAGCTATTTCTTGAAAAAGTAAACGTTGTTTAACTTTGCTCTCTTCAATAGCATAAGCTTTTTTAGGGCAAACAACTGGAATACCAGTTTCAGTTTCAATAAGGTCACGTAATCCATCAATAATTGGTTTTTCTGATCCTACAATAACAAAATCCAACTTATTTTTGTAGGTTTGTGCAAACTTGTTGATGACTTGAATGTCTAAATTTGGAATAACTACATGTTTTGTAGCGTACTGGACATTGAAAGGGTTGTATTGTTTGTCTGCAATATATAATTCTACTTTATATTTTCTGCTTCTTACAAGAACATCAACCATAGCAGTTTCCCGTGCACCATATGAAACAATTAATACACCTACTGTTTCCATCCAATAACACCGTTTGATAGAAAAGACAGAGAGCTTAATTTGTTTTTTTACCGCTACTCAATGTTTTCTTCAGTTTCACAATTGTGACTATTTTCTTCACAACATTTGAGAAATTTCTGTTTCTTCATATCAGCCATTTTTTGAGCTAACGGCGTAGGATATTTGCCAGTAGCACAAGCAAGACAAAGTTCATCACATGGTTTTCCTATAGCTTTAACTAGCTTATCGATGGATTGAAAACACACTCCGTTTGCACCAATATTTTTTGCAATTTCCTCTGAACTTTTTTTAGCACCAATAAGTTCTTCGTAAGTAGACATGTCAATTCCATAGAAACATGGACCGATAACTCTTGGAAAAGTTGAAAAAACAAAAACTTTTTTTGCACCTGATTTACGCAGTTTATCAATGATTATTTTTGTTGTATCTCCACGGACAATACTATCTTCACAAATTATAATGTTTTTACCTGAAACTTTAGAGCCTATAATGTTAATTTTTTTATCAATAGTTGAAAAACGTTCATTATCTCGTGAAATAAATGCTCTTTCTGTAATGTAACGATGCCTTCTTGATGAACGTTCCCAACGAAGTCCTGAAGCTTCATGAACACCCATAGCCGGATCATCACCAGTTTCCGGTACAGACATAATTATATCACATTCTTTTACTACGTCTGGATTTTCATACACAATATTTCTTCCAAAAGCTTCACGAACCTCATAAACATATTCACCGTTAAACTGTGAATCTGGCCTTGCAAAATACGCATACTCAAAAGCACAAAACGCATGTTTTGGTTTTTCAATAATCTGCTGTCTGATGAAACCGTCTTTTGTAGCAATTACAAATTCACCAGGCTCTAACTCAAAATCATGTTCAAAACTATTCATATCTAAACTAACTGATTCTGATGAAAAAGCCCAAGTTTGTCGGTCTGGGCTATGCCCAGCACATAACGGTTTGATACCATGTGGATCTTTAAAAGCAAAAAAAGTCCCATCTCCCAATATACCTATCACTGAAAACGCACCATCTAAATCTTCCATGACACACCTAACAGCTTCCACCAATTTTTTTCCCTGTTTTAACTCTAAAAGCAGTTTATAGCAGACTATATCTGACTCATAATTTAGAACGATATTACCAAAATTATTAGTTATCTCATCTTTGAGTTTTTTACTGATGATGATATTACCATTAAATGATACTGCAAGTTTTATTTTATCTATATCACCTGCAATTGGTTGTGTTCCTTGAATTAGCGATGAATCATCACATTTTCCTGAAGTTGTGTACCTAACATTTCCAATCCCGATTGATCCGGGAAGTCTTTCCAACCACTCATTTATTGCATCTGTTTTAATTTTTGGTACAAGATCCACGTTCTTGTAACTGAAAAAATTGTTTTGACTATACGTTAAAAAACCATGTGACTGATGTCCTCGATGATTTTGAGAACGTAGTCCCCAGTAAATATATGGAAAAACTGGTTGATTACGGAAATTTTTTACACCAAATATACCGCAGCCTATGTCTGTTCCCTCTAATGTAATGTAGTTAACGAAAAGTGAAAAGGGGTTTATCAGCTTTTAGTATACATTTGATTTAACATGATGTGTATTGTGCTTTATTTTAAGGAGTTATTGTTTGTAAAATTTTGTCAATATTTTTTTGTAATTGACGAACTTATATGCAAGTTTTCATCAATAGGGCGATAAATAAGTTTATGAAAATTTTGTAAACAAGGTTAAAAATATTGATAACGCAATATCATCAGGTTATCGTTAGTTAAGAAAACTACATTACACAATTACACAACAAAGACCCAGCAAACAAAAAACACAAACAAAAAACCTTTATCCATAAGTAACATACAAATTCTGAAAAATACTTCCACAAATACACGAACCATAACAAGACTAAAAAAAGCAGTGTAACAAAGTCAGTTCAACAACATCTCTACAAACTATTAACCATATCAAAACACCCAGTTCACAAACTTGTATACTAATTATGAATATATAGAAAAAACACAAAAACAAACACCACACAAACACACTCACCACTAACAAAACAACACACGGCACACCACCAAAACAACAAACAAAAAAGTATGTGTTTAGCTTGTGTGAACACGCATACATAAACATGTATATGACGTCATATTTGCTGAACTAATAGTGTGAAAATTTAAATTTTGATTTAAACAAACAAGAAAAAACCCTTTTTACACTAAAAACTAAACACACCCAAAAAAAGAGTACGACGGTATGGTTGGTCATCACTGTAATTGGTTTGAACACGCAGTTATTTTATTATTAATAAAATATGCTAGTTATCGGACAGTTATGAGTGTTGTTGGTAAAATTGTGTTTTTATATTTAGCTAGTGCTATTCCGATACACATTTTAAATATGTCAACAAAAAAGTTATTGGTGAATACACAATTACAAACGTTAAAACTTTATTAAA